>JBARRE010000535.1:0-4270 GCA_049644065.1 Sedimentisphaerales bacterium
AGAAGCTTTCGTTGTCGCATGGGCTTGCCAGAACTCCCTTAACCTGGCTCTCGAAATTATTCTCATGATTACATTATGTAATCATTTCGCAAAAAAGTCAAACATAATTTCTAAAAAAATCACAAAATCCTTAAAAATCTGCCCTATAGGCTTAAAAAACGGCCCTGATCTATAAGATATATAGAAATAGTAACGGTTACGCAAACTGCGTAATTGCGTGAAAGACATCCGAAACAGGTGTAACCACACCTCAAATCGATGACATCAGACGGGGCTGCACCTAATGGCTGGGGTGGGGATTGAGGCTTAGAAATAATATTTGGCCGCTCGTTTTTCTGTTGACAACGGAGCTTATAGAGTAGAATATGGTCCAAGAAGCGGTGGAAAAATATAAACGAAAGGCGAAATTATGGATATTAAAGAATTCGTTTCGGAGACGTTAAGCCAGATTATTGATGGTGTTGTAGATGCACAACAACAAACAAAGGGAAAGAATGCAGTGGTAGCACCACATTACGACTACCAGCAAAAGGTGGGTTTTGATATTGCCGTCACTGTGGTTGAGAGTATGGAAAAAACAGGTAAAGCTGGTATAACTGTATGGTCCGTCGGTGGCGGAGTTAGTGGCAAATCCGAAACGTCAAGCAGCACTGTGAGCAGGATCAAATTTGAGATACCTATCGAGCTACCCAAAGGCAATAAAGCTCCCCCTTACTCAGAGGGACAGACCGGTGTCACCAACCTAATGGAAGCATAATTCAATAGTTGTGCCTGGTAGAGGATAGGGGAACATTAGGGGTCAGGCTTATCTTTTTGCGTTTGGAAATTTACGCCGCGCCTTCGGTGCCTCCTTTAGGCCGCAGCTTCTCCTGGGCCACTAAGCTTATTTACCGTATACCTGCAACCCATCGGCTACAACACAAAAAACTCTCGTCAACAGCAATAAGATAGACCTGACCCCTTTGGCCTTCATCAGGCACAACTCATCGAAAAATGTACTCCCTATGGGGCAGGCGTACACCTCTAATTCCCCTGGTCGTCCTGCGCACAAGCCTTTTCTATTAGCTCAATGACCCACTTGGACATACGGCGAATTTCGTAATCGGGATCCTTCAGAGCTTCTCGCAGTGCCGGCAGGGCTGGCTTTGCAGCAACGCCGATCCGACCAAGGGCTATGGCGCTCGCGCACCGCGGTCCTAGCTCAGGATCTTTAAGCATCCTGGTGAGAGCTGGAACGGCTTCCCTAGCGTCGGGGCCTATCGCAGCAAGAGCATTGGCTGCCACTATTCGTACATCTTTGTCGGGATCCTCGATGGCACTTATAAGAGAGGGAATCGCTGCGCGTATGTAAACAACTGGCTTTCCGGTCCAACCCCCGGCCAGCTCCATCAATACCTCCGTTGCATTCCGTCGCATCTGTACGTCCGAGTCCTTAAGGGCGCTGGCTATAGCCGGGATTGCCTCCTTGCCAATGCGGTGAAACTCAGCCATGATTTCTTCCCGACGGATGTGATCGAGGTGCCATGGTCTCGCATTTGGTCTGAGTTGCATTGATAACCCGCGCATCTTCTCAACGGTCTCGAACGCGGAATTTTGTTTGCGTTTGGTGTCCTCTCGTTTTTGTACATCAGTACACGAAGCCAGAATCTCTATCGCAAGAACTGAGAGAATCGCTAAGTAAAACGTTTTCTTTGAAGGGGCCGAGGACCGGTTCATTATCATCTCCTTTCAGGATACATAACTGTGTATATATGGTTTCCGCATAACATCGCAAGCCTCTCGGCATAAAACAAGAAAGCACAAACTACGACGTTGCCGCTTCAGAGTTATTCTATCCGCTGTGTTCAATTATAGATGTGTCTGCCTGTCATGCAAGGAAGAAAGTGAGAAAAATAAAATTATTATTGATGATTGATTATTGATTATTGATTTTCCCGTTCGGCTTCGCTCAGAGCCTGCCCCATTCGACAAGCTCAGGGCAAGCTCTGAACAATGTCCGTCATGTTTTGTATCAGTTACAGCAGCTTTTTCAAGTCCTGCGATATGTCGCCGCTGTAGTGGGGGCCGATTTGCGTGACAACCTCGGCGGAAAAGATGCTTGCGATCTTTCCGCTCTCTTTGATTATACGTTCTTGGGTGATTCCATATAACAGCCCGGCAGCGTATGCGTCGCCTGCGCCGGTAGTGTCTATGGCCGATACCCTGTGCGGCGGAATCTTTGTAATCTCACCGTTACAACTCACGAAGGATCCGTGCTCTCCATCGGTTACGGCAACAATTTCACACCAGTCGGAAAGCGTTCGTAAGGCCGCTTCAATGTTGTCGGCGCCGCTGAGTATCTGCGCCTCCCGGGCATTGGCAAAAAGCAGATCAACGTCATTCTGAATAAGCTGTACGAGCAGGTTCCGGTGCCGCTCAACACAGCCTGGATCGGATGCGGTCAGAGCTATGTTTACACCTTTTTTTCGAGCAAGAGTCACTGTCCGGAGCATTGTCCGGGCAGCACGTTCACTTTCAAAAAAATATCCTTCCAGATAGATGTAGCTACTCTGCTTGAGCAGTTCTTCATCTACGTCTTCACAACCGACCTGTCTGGAAACACCCAGGCAGGTGAGCATGGTTCTCTGGGCGTCTTCGGAGATCAGGACAACGCACGTCCCCGTCATCCCCTGTTCCGGTTTTTCGTTGAAAACAACGCCGCTTTGACGCATGTGTGCCGTGTAGAGGGCCCCGAGTTCGTCGTTCGCAACTTTTCCGCAAAATCCCGCCCTACCGCCAAGTTGCGAAATACCATACATCGTGTTCGCAGCGCTGCCGGCTGCGGCTGTCTGCACTTTGCCTGCTTTCCGAGCACTGTCCAGGCTGTCGGATCCGAGCAGCATCTGCAAGATTTCTTCCTGACGATTGCGCTCGGTGAGATACCTGTTGCCCTTCTCAAGGCCGAGTTCGGTAAGAAACGAATCTTCAACCCTCACCTGGATATCCACTAAAGCATCGCCAAGAGCATATACATCAAGCTCCATAAACACCACATCAAGTATCTTAACCGACCCAATAACGCCGTATTTCTGATTGGTTTTAACGGTTATTATTAATCAGAACATCGATTTTGGTTATCAAAATATCAACAGCATCGGAATTCTTTTCCTCGCCGGAGATCAGGATGTCTGCATACTGCTTCGAAGGTTCAATAAATTCAAGATACATAGGTCGAACAGTTTCCGTGTATTGCTCGATCACAGAATCCACGGTCCGTCCTCTTTCTTCCATGTCCCGTTTCAAGCGACGAATAAAACAGATATCCGGGGGCGTGTCGATAAACACTCGATAATCCATTAGCTCGCAAAGTTGAGCCTTGCTGAAAATCAAAATACCCTCCAAAATTATCAGGATACCCGGCCCAACGGTCTTAGTTTCTTTCGAGTGGGTGTGGAGCTTATAATCATAAATGGGATGTGAGACAGCCTCGCCATCCAACAGTTGCAACAAATGTTCGGCCATCAGATCGTGATCGAATGCATCGGGATGGTCGAAGTTTCTGTCCACCCTCTGTTCGTACGGCAGATCGGATAGATCTTTATAATACGAATCTTCCTGAATTACCACCGCTCTATCTGATCCAAGACTATCAATGATGCTGTTGGCAATAACTGTTTTTCCCGAACCGGAGGCGCCGGCGATGCCTATTAGTATTCCTTTATTCATAATTTGTCCCAATGATTTTTTGCTGTAACAAGTGTAATACAATAACTCAAAACTTAAAACTCAAAACTTGCAGCTTTAATATTGCCTTTCTGATAAAAGTCGTTTTTAATAACAAGTGACTATGAGATTACTTTGAACCGTGGTGGAATAATGCATAAATTTATTCGAGCATATGACGACCAGCCCACTATTTCGGCAAATGATGACAGAAAAAGAATACTCAGCACAATATCAGAATTAACTCCAAGATTAGACCCCGAGACCCTGAGAGTTTGTGCGTCAATCCTCGCAAGCTCCATAGAACCCGACAGGAAAATTGTAACTGAAGAACATGGTGCAGGCCATATTGCAGGCGCACTTTCTTTTCTTAATGGAAATGATATTGCAATCGCCCGTTGGACTTCGGATGAACTGTCGGACAAGCTTATTCCCTATTTCGGCAAAAATGCACATTACAGGGGAGGCCGTCTTGTCCTTCAGGGCGTGCAATCCGGCGATAAAGTCACAATAGTCGACGACGTATTAGATAGAGGCGAAACGCTTGGAACATTAATCAACCTTATAG
>JBARRE010000536.1:0-29838 GCA_049644065.1 Sedimentisphaerales bacterium
AAGAAACATGAGAGGGGTAAATGTTCTGACGAGATTATTGCAGAGCTTTTGGAGAGGGTACATAGACTTAGCTTTGCCTCAACGGAACAGCGGGACAGTGCTACGGGATCAAAGGTGGAACCATTCAAAGTGCCAGCGCTCATTAAGAGTCTTGATACTCAATTTATGTCTAAAATCAGAATCACGAATATATATGATGAACTTTGCCAAATCCTACACCCAAACTTCAAGGGTTGCTTAGATGCATTTACAAAGTGGGATAAGGAAAAGCGTTACATGGAGTTCATTCAAGACTACAGCCATATGCCAGAGAACACTGTCTGTTACCATATCTACTTGTACCATATCCTTAACATTGTGGAGGCACTTGCAGAAGGAATGGCAGAACTTCTCCCCAAGTTTGCTTTGGCCTGTGAAGAATACCTTGAGAGACAACGCGGTGAGGATAACGAAAAGGAAACGTGTTGAGGTAAATAGGTTAATTAAGCGGGGGCCGAACCTATCAGTTGAAGTGAGGCGGGTGATTGTTAAGAAGGTGGTTTGATCGAGGACAACACAATAAAACTCGTGTAGGAAAGGAAGTTAGTATGGATCATTGTAAGTTTTGCTATGGAGAGTTACATGAAGTTATACCGGGTGTCCCCCCGGTCTATGAGTACCGCGTTAAGTGTTTAAGGTGTGGAACTTATTTTATAACAGATCGTGCTTTTGACGCTGAGCCAGACAACTTTGTGAAAGAAAGGCTTTATTTAATTTCTGCGGTGGCAAGATGGAGTTCAGATAGAGGCCATCCTATTCAAATAGAACAGAAACTAATTAAGGATCGTTCCGAATTTGAAGCCAGGATCCTCAGCTTGTGTCCCCGGGGTGTACAAGAAAAAATAAATCATATCCTGGCATATATAGCAGAAAAAGCATCATACCCAAGGGATCAGATTCGTATTGATGCGGGTAGCATTAAACCCCTTTTCTACTGTAAAGATGCAAAGGAAGTTGAGTCGTATCTAAAGCATTTGATGGGCAGCAATTTGGTTGAATTTAGTGGGCCAACAATTGGAACGAATAGGATCAGGTTTTACCAACTAGAACTGACTGTAGAAGGATGGCAGAAGGCTGAAGAACAGACCAGACCGAATATAGAATCCAAGCAGGCCTTTGTCGCGATGCGATTTAATGAAGAAATGAATTCTGCTTATATCGAGGGAATAAAAAAACTTGAAGAGGATACGGGTTTTACAATGCATCGTGTTGATATGGAGGAATTCAACGATAAGATTTGTGATAAGATTCTTGCTGACATACGAAGGAGTCGTTTCCTAATCGCGGATATTACTTGGCACAGGAAGGCAGTATACTTTGAGGCAGGATTCGCTAAGGGCCTGGGATTGCCTGTTATCTGGACATGTCGGGTCGATCAAAAAGACGAGTGCGATAACAATTTTGATACGAGGCAATACAATCATATCTTTTGGAAAAATACGAGTGAACTGCGTGAGAAACTTAAAAATCGTATTGTGGGGACAATCGGAGAAGCCCCTAAATAGTAGGCTGGAATATTAAGGTAGCAAATCGGGATCATGAGCGAATCGGCACCTGTACTGATATAAGTGGGATTATTAGGTACGTTTACCAATTTATGAGGTTTAAGTAGAAAAGGGATGCCAAAGACGTATAGAAACAGAAGAATAAGAACTTCAATACACGAAATCGGTAATCATTCCCTGAAATAAGCTGAAAATTCTCCTGTCGGACATGATTGTGCCCTGCAAAAGTGCCCGGATAAAAAAACTGTTGCAAATCTGTGGAGCTTTATTATAATACCCGCTTGTTTGCGTGTGATATGTACCACGCAATACAATATACGATATACGCAATACGAATATAGGGAGAAGTTTCAATGGAACCAGTTACGGAACCTGGAATTGACTTATTTACTGACAATTTGCCGTCGATGGACGAGATTAAAACGCTGTCTGAGTTTATCCATTCCAGCGAAACGAACCGGATAAGCTTCAATGAACAAGTAGAATCAAATATGTCCAAAAACGGGCAAAAAGCCTCTCTGGCAGTGGGAATCGGCCTTTTTCTTCTTGGCAGATACGCCGAAGCAGCCGAGAAACTTGCGAAAGGCACTGACTGCAAAGAGAAATTCATCTATCTGGCCTTTGCGCTTCGCCAGCTTGGCGAATTCGAAAAGGCAATCGAAAACCTGCAAAAAAGTCTCGATTATGAGGCCGATAAGTTAAACATAACACTGGAAAAAGCCGCGACATATCGTTGCGCAGGCGATTTTAAGGCCGCGGCGAAGGAACTTAAAACCTGCACTAACTTTGAAAACGTAAGTGCCGAGTATCACTACCAGCTTGCCCGTCTTCAGGAAGTTGATGGTCTTTACGATGAGGCAACGGACAATTACCTAAAGGCTTTGGAATTATCTCCGAACCATCAAAGGGCACTTTTCCACTTAGCCTTTCGCTGCGACTTGTCCGGCGATGAAGAAGCAGCCATCGACTACTACAGGCAAATTGCTGCAAGCTCGCCGGTTTATGTAAATGCCCTGTTGAATTTGGCTGTGCTATACGAAGACAATGAGCAATTAGACAAGGCAACTCAATGTGTCGATGCCGTCCTGAAGGCTCATCCGAATCACCAAAGAGCAATTATGTTCAAGAAAGACATCGATAGCTCGAAAACGATGTTCTATGATGAGGAAAAAGAGAAGAAGAAGACCCGCAAAAGCCAGATTCTCGAAACCCCGATGTCTGATTTTGAGCTATCGGTCCGCAGCAGAAACTGCCTAAAGAAAATGAAGATCGACACGCTCGGCGACCTTCTGAATATCACCGAAACAGAGCTGCTGTCTTATAAAAACTTCGGTGAAACTTCACTCAGGGAAATCAAAGCTATCCTCGAACCAAAAGGATTACACCTCGGCATGGCCCTGGAGGACAAACAGCTCTCTTCGGCAGAAATGGCTGATGAGGCCGTCGAAGAAGACCAGGAAGAAGGACTCAAGAACAAACCTGTCGACGACCTCCGATTGTCGGTGCGTGCCCGAAAATGCCTGCAAAAGCTCAATATTCGCTCAATCGGTGAAATAACAAGTAAAACGGATGCTGAACTCCTCGGCTGTAAAAACTTCGGCGTGACAAGCCTGAACGAAGTAAAAATAGCCCTTACTGACCTTGGATTATCACTGCGAAATCTGGACTAACCGATTGATCATTATCAGGTAAATTGACATTGTCCACCATAATCCAACTGACAGCAGATCCGGGGAAAATTGTCTCGCGGACGGTCTGGCATGTACACCATCTTCGAGTATCAAGCGGTAAAAACGCAATCCTTTTGCTTCTGCTGCTGATTCTCGGCGGTTGTAAGAGACGTCAGCTTACGACGCCCACCGTCCAGATGGATATCGAATCACAGTTTTGGATCAGAGTATTACTCCTCGATGATGTAACAGCCTGCACACTAAAAACCATCTCGCCATTTAGCGTACTCAACGACCAAACCACACCGCAAACACAGACTACAGAAACTCGCTTCAACCAAACCAATGTACCTATAAGCCTTGAACTGACCCACGGCAGAATCACTATCGACGGCCAAGCCTTCGCAAACGAAAAGGTCATTATCTTTCCCGATGATCCCTACATCTTCAACCTGAACGGCAAAGATTATCGTGGCAAGTTAAAGCTCATAGTCAATCCTGACGGCAATTCCTTCGATGCGATTAATTTGGTTCCGCCCGAGCCATATTTAGCCGGCGTCGTAGGCGCCGAGATGCCCGGCTACTGGGAGCCGGAGGCGCTTAAGGCACAGGCAATTACAGCAAGGACTTATTGCTTTTACATTAAAAAGCGATTCGGCGCCAATCGCGACTGGGACATGAAGCAAACCGCGGCGCACCAGGTTTACCGGGGCCTCAGTGCCGAGTCAGCCCAGATTTGGCAAGCCGTCAATCAGACAAAAGGCCAGGTAATTAGCTGTAAACAATCCGACGGTCATGAAGATATCTTTCCGGCCTATTACAGCTCAACCTGTGGCGGCCATACCGAGAACAGCAAAAATGTATTCGGCGATTCCTACGAAACGCTTATCGGCGTGCCCTGCCCCTATTGTCAGGACGTGGCTAAGCCCAAGTTTTTCTTCTGGCCTATGATTCAATTTGACAAGGCTGATATAACAGCCAGGCTGCTGCAAAGATATTCACAACTCAAGCAGCTCGGAGAAATAACGAACATAACTGTGGCCGGCCAGAGTGATTACGAACAATATTCTCGATTGACTAAAATAAAACTCCTCGGCTCGACCGGTAAAAGCGATTTTCTCCGAGCGGAGGACTTTCGTCTGGCTATTGATTCAACCGGTCGAAAATTACGAAGCACAATGTGCCAAATTGTAGAATTAGATGATAAATGGGCGTTTTTCTCAGGCAGAGGCTGGGGGCACGGCGTCGGAATGTGCCAATGCGGCGCCCAGGGAATGGCAAGAAACGGCAAAAATACAAAGCAGATACTTTCATATTATTATCCGGGGTCTAAAATAAAGAGCATTTATTGAAACCGGGAAATGTGAAACGACTGCATGAAGAAAGATAATATACGAAATTAACAGTATAAAACCATGAAGGGCGAAATTCGATATTCGAATTCCATAAATGGATAATCTTATGTTCTCAGTTAATAGTTACATAGCAAATGGCTGACTTTGAAGTTCTCCATCAGGATTTAAGCTCTGCAGCCAGGCTGGGTTTGCTGCATACCGCTCACGGGAAGATCGAAACTCCCGTTTTTATGCCGGTCGGCACTGCCGGTGCGGTAAAAGGTATCACTCCGCAGCAGCTCAAAGATACAGGCGCCGGCATCATCCTGGGTAACACCTATCATTTACTGCTCAGGCCCGGAATTGAGACGATTGAAAAGCTCGGCGGACTTCATAAATTCATGGCCTGGGACCGGCCCATACTGACCGACAGCGGCGGATACCAGGTGTTCTCCCTGAGCCCGCTGACTAAAATCGACGACGACGGCGTTGAATTTGCCAGCCATGTAGACGGGGCAAAGATATATTTGAACGCTGAAATCGCAACGGAAATCCAAAATCGATTGGCAGTCGATATAATAATGTGCTTCGACCAATGTACACCATCCGGCGTCGATACTCCCCAGCTTGAAAAAGCCGTCGATAGAACCATCCTTTGGGCAAAACGCTGCAAAAAGGCGCATAACAGATCGAACCAGATGCTCTTTGCCATTGTCCAGGGCGGAATAAATCCCGACTTGCGAACATATTGTGCTAAAGAACTTGTAAAAACAGGTTTCGATGGGTACGCCGTCGGCGGATTAAGCGTGGGCGAAGGACATGACGATATGATAAGAACAGTAAGCCATACCACGCGGCTCTTACCGGCGGACAAACCCCGCTACCTTATGGGCGTCGGCACACCTGCGGATATCATTGCCGCCGTCTTGGCCGGTATCGATATGTTCGACTGCGTCCTGCCGACGAGAAACGGGCGAAATGCCTTTGCCTTTACTGAAAATGGCCCTCTTCGGCTGAGAAATAACACGCATATCAATGACACCAGGCCAATCGAAGCCGGCTGCGACTGTTATTGCTGCAGAAATTTCAGCCGGGGCACATTGAGACATTTCTTTAATTCGGGAGAAATGCTCGGGCCGATATTGGTATCTGTGCATAACCTTACTTTTTACCAAGGGCTTATGGCCAAAATAAGGCAGGCCATAAAAAGAAATAAATTAGCCGACCTGGCAAAAGAATTGATTATTTACTATTGATTATTGGTTATTGATAAAAAGATAAAAAGTGGTTAGTATTACCGGTTTAGCCGGCGGTTACTCCGCCGGTTATATCAATACGGAATACGACATATGAAATTATGAAGGGAAAATAAAGATGAACAATATATGGATATTAGCCCAAACAGACAGCAGCGATGCTTCATCGGGCATTTCTTCTGAGCCGATAAGTTCGGATGAGCAGACGACAACAACCACACAATCCGATTCCGATGCACCGGCCGAACCTATGACGCGAAGTCCTTTTGGGGGCACTCAATTAATCTTTCTCGGTTTGATGTTCGTCCTTATGTACATGATTCTTTTTAGAGGGCCTCGAAAGAAACAGCAGCAACATAAACAAATGGTACAATCGTTGGCAAAAAACGATAGAATACAGACAATTGGCGGGATTATCGGAACCGTTGTCGATATTAAGGAAGATGAGATTACGCTGAAAATTGACGAGTCGAATAATACGAAAATAAAGATTCTCCGTTCAGCAATCGGTAGAAATATGTCGAAAGATAAGAATTAGTCGTTAGCACTTAGCCGGCTGTTTCACAGCCGTTAAAGCGATACACAATACGATAATTGAGGGAAGTTATGAGTAAGAATTTGACGCCGAAAATTGTTTTCATCATTGTTTTAGTGTTTGTTGCAGTCTGGACTTTATTTCCGCCGAACAAGACCTTAAAGCCTGGGATAGACCTGGCCGGCGGTACAAGCCTTATCTATGAAATTGACACCCACGGTCTTAAAGAAGCAGAAAAGAAAGACTTATCACAAAAATTAATAACCGTTCTGCGAAGGCGAATAGATCCCGCCAACATCCAAAATCTTATATGGCGACCCCAGGGCAGCACCCGCTTCGAGATACAAATGCCCCTGGCAAGTGCAGAAGCACGCCAAAAACGCCAGAACTACGAGAAAGCCGAGACAGACCTGCTCGATAAAAACATCAGCGCCGCCAAAATCATGCGTTCGCTCAAAAATCCCGCGGATGAGCGAGCCGAACTCTTTAAGGGATTTACGCAGGAAGATCCAAACAGGCTGGCAATTCTCAATACTCTTGCCACTGCCCATGACCAGCGAGAGGAGTTGAAAGGCAAAAGAGATGCCCTCTACAACGATCGTGAAGCTACAGAAGCCAAGATGTCATCGGCCGGACTTGATATCGATAACATCAATAACAATATCAGTAATTGGGCCGGATTGAACGACCAGGAACTCTCCGAATCGATAAGCACATTCACTGACGTTAACGATAATCGCGATATGCTGGCGGGATATGTTAAGACTTACACCGAGTGGTCCCAGGTATCAGATCAGTTTTTAGAGAAAAACGCCGAATATATGGTGGCAAGAAAAGCCATCGATCAATTAAACCTCACCAAAGATCAGTTGGACTTCTGCCTTGAGCAGCCCGAAAAGTCTTCGAAACGCAGAGACCAGATCGAAAAGCTCAAAATTAATTTCCCCGATCGGACAGATGAAATTGACAGGGTAGTTACGGCATTCGACGAGTACCTCCCTTTTAGAGGCAGACTCGACGATCCCAAGGATCTGCAGCGAATGCTAAAAGGTGCCGGAATACTGGAGTATAGAATACTTCCCACTCAGGGACACCCTGAAGTTGACATGGATCAGATAGCCGGTTATGTCGAGAGACTGAAAGAAATGGGGCCGAAAGCCGCCTCAGACACTCAGTACGTGTGGTGCGAAATAGAGAATTTAGAAGAATGGAGAGCGGTCGACAGGGAAGGCCGACCTTCAATTACTGAGGCATTTGGCGATAAATACTATGTCCTTGCCAGCAACAAGCCGGATGAATCGATGCTGCACAGCCCCGGCAAGAAAGAGTGGAAACTGGAAAGGTCATATCCGACAACCGACGAAATGGGTCGAAGGGCGATTGGTTTTCTGCTGGATGACAGAGGTGGAAATAAATTCTTTAAAGTGACCGGAAAGAACCTCGACCGGCCGTTATGTATTCTGCTTGATGGAATCGCAATATCGGCGCCTAATATTGAAACCCGCATTCGCAGGCAAGGCCAAATAACAGGCACTTACACTCAAATAGCAGTTGAAGACATGGTTAACAAACTTAACGCCGGTTCTTTGCCTGCAAGACTTATCGAACAACCCATCTCCGTTAATACGATTGGGCCGTCCATCGGCGCCGATAATCGTGACCAGGGCATAAAAGCAGGCTTGATCGGCCTTGTAGCGGTCATCGCGTGTATGGCGATTTATTATTGCCTGGCCGGCTCGATCGCAGACGTGGCGTTGCTTTTGAATATGCTCTTTGTTCTGGCAATAATGGCAGGTGTGCGAGCAACTTTCACGCTGCCCGGCATCGCCGGCATCATACTTACGATCGGTATGAGTGTTGACGCCAACGTCCTGGTATTCGAAAGGATCCGCGAAGAGCAACTGCGAGGCGCATCGCTTAGGATAGCCATCACAAACGGCTACCAACGAGCCTTCAGAACTATTTTTGACGCGAACCTGACCACGTTTATCACTGCTGCGATTCTCTACTGGCGCGCTTCGGAAGAAATCAGAGGCTTTGCGATTGTGCTTATGCTCGGTATCGCATCCAGTATGTTTACCGCATTGTTCGTAACTCGATTGATTTTTGATTTTCTCTTGTCGAAGCGGATTATCAAAGATCATTTACTTATGCTCCGCCTCATCCACAATCCGAATGTAAACTGGATGCGCTACAGGTCAATCTTCTTCGGCGTATCGAGTTTGCTTATAGTTGGAGGGTTACTTGTCTTCTTTACAAGAAACGACTTAGAGAACAATAAGTACGACATTGAATTTACCGGCGGAACCAACATACAGGTCAATCTCAAAGAAGCCCTCGAACGGCAGGAAGTCGAAGACAGAATCGTGAAAATCGGGAGTGATTTGAACAATCCCGGCCTTAAAGCGGCAGGCGTATACAGTATTGGAAAGTCCGGCAAACAATATGAAATCAGCACAATAGAAACAAACAAAATAGCTGTCACAGTAACTTTCTCGCAGCCGGGGCAACACTCAGTCAATGAACTGACCTCCGCAATAGCAAACGCCCAGGCGCAGTTTGCCGGCAGGCTCAGTAACCTGCTCGTGGCGCAGGATACAAACAACGCCGCGATATTCACAATATCAACAAGCCAGATGAACCAGTCTCTGGTCAAAGATGTATTGACAACAGCTTTTCCCGATGCCGACATCTCAGAACCACTGGTCGATGAAATTGTCAATAACGCAATACTGACCGCTTTTACAGACCAACTGGAAATCCAACAAAATCTTCAACCTACAATTATCTCCGAGCAAAAGATCTCCGAAGAGCTGATAGACTCCTATCCGGAGCTCATTGATTTTCTGGGCGGGATCAAGATCGAATGTGAAATCCAAAGATCTGCCATGGCCGGAGAAATCGTCCAAAGATTCAAGGATTTGCTGTTTAAGCCGGACATGCAAAACCTCGAACGGTATCCTTACGAAATCCTTGATTCGAGTCTGAACGCCCTGGCCGATCCAAATCAGCCTGTCAAATCATTTGTTTACGTAAGCGCCAATCCCGAAGCAGGTTTCCGTGAGCTTTCCGAGGAAGAACGAACACGGTTCGTTGAAAACGAAAGGGCCAAAGTCCTGTCGGCAACCAGACTTGAAACCTCACTGCCGCGTGTAAGACAATTCGATCCCTCGGTCGGCGCCGAACAAAAACAACGGGCGATAATTGCTATTGTCCTTTCGTTATTTGCGATTGTTACTTACATCTGGATTCGATTCGGAGAAGTCCGCTACGGCATCGCCGCCATTGCAGCACTCATGCACGATGTATGTATCACACTCGGAGCAGTCGCTGTTTGCACCTATATCGCAGGTACATCAATAGGAGAAATTCTTTTAATCGGCGATTTCAAAATCAATCTCGCAATGATAGCCGCTTTCCTTACGCTAATCGGATACTCACTTAACGATACAATTGTCATTTTCGACCGTATCCGTGAAAATCGCGGCAAGGCCCGTCAGCTCAATCCACAGATTATCACCAACAGTATTAACCAAACTATTTCCAGGACGATTCTAACATCTTTCACGACATTTATCGTTGTGCTGATAATGTACATTTTCGGAGGCGCCGGATTAAGAGGCTTTACTTTCGCAATCGGTTTCGGCATTATCACAGGTACTTACTCGTCTATCGCAATAGCCGCACCTGTGCTACTTCTTCACCCGATTCAATTTATTCTTGATCTGTTCGGACACGAAAGAAAAGCAGGGAAACGTAAATAATGCAATGAAATGCAAAAGGATTTGAAAATAGGACTTGCCCTGGGCCTCGTGCTGGCAGCATCCGCTGTACTCTGGCTGGCTACTCGCCCGAGTCTCATACCAAGAGCAAGAATGTCACGTATCCCCAATGCCGCACCTGCGCATGAGAGTTTCGGTTCACCAAATGATCTCTCAGCAAATGAGGTAAACACAGCCGATAATCAGCCGCCGACAATCAATCCACAACCGGAGTTGCCGGATTCAACACAGTATGAGCAAACCGAGAAGATCAAACCCCAGAGATTTCACATCGTGCGTGAGGGTGAAACGCTATCCAGGATTTCCAATTTATACTACGGTTCTGCAGGCAAATGGCAAAAGATTCTCGACTCCAACCGGAAGACAATCACGGATGCGAACAAAATAAAACCTGGAACAAAACTAATCATCCCCAACTAAACTATTACATCCTTCGCAAAGCCCCAAAGCGATACATCAGGTGTGCGAGTAGGCAGGAACAACTTTGCAACAGCACAATCTTGACTCTATTCCCGGATCGTCATTACGCCAGTCTGCGACCTGGCTAATTGTGCCGCTGATCGTATTTGTTCGGCCGTTGTTAGTCCTCCCGGCAGCCCGGTCCACGTTGGCTTCTTTAGGAATCGGTCGGTAGATATTATGTGAATATGTGTATAATTGAAAAGCCTGCCCCAGAACGTCTGCAAAACACTAATATCTTTAACTCGGAAAAGCTCGAGCTGCAAAAACTCACGGGACAAAATTCCACGGCGCACCTTAAATCGCTGAGTAGTAAACACGTAATACCAGTTGAAATAGACTAATACACGACGAACCATTCTCCAAAACGCCCAAATGCAAATCAGGACGAAAAACCACACGAGATAGTCTGACTTAACATGTGGACTGGCCAGATAAGGTTCAATTTCGGGGAGAAGTTTAGGCAACTTCTCTTTCAACATATCCAGGAGCTGAGGAGCCTTCATGGCGAGCGTAATCCACACTGCAATCCATACTCCACACCAAATAAATCCAAATATATGGTATGCTAAGGATGGTCGTCCCTCCCAGACGGTCTTCTCCTGACTCGGAGTCGGTGACGTTAAACCAAGCTGGACGTTAGCTCGAACGGATTCGGCTGCCGGCATCGTGGGGGCAGATTGAGGGGCAAGTACTGCATCCTGACGTTGGCTTGTTTTGCGTACAACGAGTTTGCCCTGAGGTGCGTGGGGCGTTAAGTCGCCCTGTGTGACCTGTTGGTTATTCTCGTTAGCGTTGGCCCTGCCGGAAGAAGCTGTAACCGAGTCGTGGCCTGCGTTACCCGGAATTGTCAATATCTTTCCACATGACTTACACTTTACATGGCGGCCGATATGCTCTTTTGACACAGCCATATTATTCCCACAGTTACATCGGAACCGAATCAAGTTCTTTCGAATATTAGTACCAGCCAAAGCCGAGGCGAAGGGCTCTACTTGAGCTAATGGCTTCCAATCGGGCATGCCCTCTCGCCAACAAAGCGTAGTCGTTGGAGTTTGACCTTTGCGCAACGACTCGAATATTTGACCGGCAGTATAAGGTCCGGCAGTTTGACCGCCTTCTCCCGGCAAATACCAAACCGCATCCTTTTGACTCATCGTATATCCCTTTCTTCGCCCCTAACCTTCAATTCGTGGTTGTTTGAGTGTCGTGCATTCTCCATCCCAATTCTTGTTACGCAATTCCCGAACGAATCGATTCTAAGCTCTTTTGATTAGCTCTCCTACTTAATGTTCTGGCCCGTCTTAGCTACCAGCCCAGCTATGACTAATAAAGCTCGATAGTACTTTTGTTTTCGCTTACCGTTAAATATAGCCGTTCAAGTCAGGATAGTCGCAGAGCTTTCGCCGCTGCGCTGTCGACCAGCCAGGTAACTCTATCGAGAACGGGCCAGAGGGCGTGAATCGGATACCGCACTTCATCGGGCTCACTCGTCAAAACCGTCTTCAGAATTTCGGCTTTTTCCTGCCCGCAAACCAATACAAGCAGATGGGAGGCTGCACGTAAAACCGGATGCGTCAAGGTAATCCTGTTCAGCTTCTCATCCAAAACATAAACAACGCAAGCTAAATGTTCCGTATCAAAAGCAGCGTAAGAGTTTGGAAACAGCGAGCCGGTGTGCCCATCGGAACCCATACCCAGCAATATCAGATCGAACTGGGGAACTTTCCCGGCCCCGAGCCCGAATACTTCTCGAATAGTTTTCTCGTAGCGATGAGCGGCAGCCTTGAAATCTTCGTCCTCGGTTGGGATTCGATGAACATTCGCCTCGGGGATGGCTACCCTGGTCAGGAAAGTATCGACAGCCAGTTTATAATTGCTCCACTGAGAATCCGGGCGAACGTATCGCTCGTCAACCCAGAACAACTGTATCTTGTCCCAGGGCAGTGAGCTTGCCTGCGGTGCCTCGCCAAGAAGCTCAAAAAAACGTTTGGGAGTATTCCCTCCTGAGATAGCCACACAAAAGACATCCTTCGCCTTTATCGCCTTATGCGCATCGGCAACAAAAATCCTAATGGTGCTTTGAGCTAAACTCTCAGGGTCTGAAACAACTTCAACATTCGATTTATATTTTGTTGTAGTTTCCATAATGTCCCCGATTTACCCCCAATGAGAGAATATAAATTTCCGTCTCAAAATCATGCTCCCACCTTCGCTGAAAATGCAAACTACAAGTATTATGTACTCACAGATATGATTTAGCCAGAAAATCTTCAAAAATAAATTTCGTTCTTTGATAACTCGCTGTCAAAAAACAACTTATAAATTCTGCAAGGCTGATCAGGCGGTAAAAATCCGCCCCTTGACATCTTCAAGTATCATATACAGCGAAGGTACGAGCACAAGTGTGATACAGGTCGCAAACATCACCCCGAACGCCAGGCTTATTGCCATTGGTATCAGGAACCGAGCCTGCAGGCTTCTCTCCGTTATCATCGGCAGCAGACCGAAAAAAGTCGTAAGAGTCGTCAACATAATCGGCCTGAACCGGCGTGTCGCACAATCGCGAAGCACCTGATTCAGCTCGATGCCGATTCTGCGCTCACGGTTGATAAGGTCGATCATGATAAGCGAGTCATTAACAACCACCCCGGACAGCGCCACAATACCAAACATCGACATTATGCCAAAGTTATATCCCATCAATAAGTGCCCGAATGCCGCCCCCACAATCCCAAACGGAATGGCCGACATGATGATAGCCGGCTGTGAGTAGCTCTTGAACTGCACAGCCAACAGCCCGTAAATCGCCAGCATCGCGATTGCGAAATTTATCTTCAGACTCCCTAACGATTCATTCATTTCCCGCTGCTCGCCGCCGAAGCGATACTGCACACCGTTAAACTCGTTAGACAATTCCGGCAGCACGCTCGCAAGCAGTTCCCGATTGATTACATTAGCATTGGCAAGAGTTCGATCAACATCGGCCGAGACGCTCACGACACGCTTGCGATCTACACGTTTGATTGCCGAATAGCCCCGGCCGTATTGCACCTCCGCGATCGTATCGAAGGGTATTTCCGTGCCGTTCGGCAGCCGGATCCGCATGTTCTCCACATCTGCAAGGCTCCTTCGCTCGGCCTCCGGGTAACGCACCATCACACGAATATCATCCCGTCCTCGTTGTATCCGCTGAACCTCGTCACCATAAAATCCCTGCCGAACCTGCCTGGCCAGATCGGAGAGCGTCAAACCCAGTGTCCTGCCGGTGTCTTTTATCTTCAGCTTTAATTCCGCCTTGCCGGGCTCGAAGTCGTCCTGGATGTCACCGACTCCCGTATAATCTCGCAAAATCCCCTTGAGTTTCTCCGATGCCGCCAAAAGCATATCGAAATCCTGATGTGACAGCTCCACATTGATCGGATCACCTGTGCTGGCGAACTCCGAGATAAATGTCAAAGATGAAGCACCTGCGACTTCACCCACCAGCTCTCGCCAGCGATTTTTCACTGCTGTACTCGACAGGTCCCTCTCTTCGGCACCAAGCAACTCAATATTTACTTCCGCCAGGTGCGATTGCCCTCCTCCGCCAAGGTCAACCTGAACCGGGCCGCCGCGTCCGACAGTAGGCTGAGCCCCAATGGTCGTGGCGATGTGTTTTTTAATAGAGACATCGCCCGGATACTCTTTGTCGAATTCTTCGATCGCATCAAACGCAGCCGCCTCTATCCTTTCCGCAACCGCCCGGGTCTGCTCGACAGGCGTACCTAACGGCATCCTAATCAAGGCTATCACGTTATCTGCTTCTATCGCGTCAAAGAAGACAAATTTAATGTACCCCCCTGCCACGATCCCCACAGTTGTCAGAAAGATTGCAAGACCGAGCGACAGTGTGACATAGCGCCACCGGACCGCGCGCTCAACAAAGTTCGCAAAAGGGCCGTTTACAAATCTCTTGAGAATTTTATCGATAAAGTCATTGATCTTGTCTGTGAAACGTCTTATGCCCTTGCCGGGCCTGCCCCGCTTCGAAGACAAATGCGCAGGCAGAATCAGCAGCGCCTCCACCAGCGAGAATCCCAGAACACCGATCACTACAATAGGCAGGACCCGAAGAATTTTACCCATAATCCCGCTGGTATAAGCCAGGGGTATAAATGCAATCACCGTGGTCAGTACCGCTGCGACCACAGGCCAGCACATCTCCTGCACACCCTTGATAGCTGCATCGAGTCGTTCCAGCCCCTGCTGGCGATATGAGAATATGTTCTCGCCAACAACAATAGCATCGTCCACAACCAGGCCAAGCACCATAATAAAAGCAAAAAGACTCATCATGTTGATTGTCACGCCAAATTGCGGTAACAGCCAGAATGCCCCGAGAAACGAGATCAGGATACCCACCGCGGTCCAGAATGCGAGCCTTATATTCAGAAAAAACGTCAAACACACGAACACCAGGATAAGGCCGATATAGCCGTTTTTCTTCAGCAGATTTAGTCTCGCCTTGAGAAACTCGGTATCATCCTCCCACAGTGCCAGCGACATTCCTGCCGGCAAAGAATTCCGCTTCTCACTAATATACTCCTTGACGGTCTGTGCGACATCTACCGCATCCTGCTCACCTGTCCGGGAAACCTGTATGAAAGCAGCACGTTTGCCGTCAAACCTCGCAGAAAGATCCATGTCCTGGAACTCGTCCCTGACCGTGGCAATATCGTTTAGTCTTA
The DNA here is from genome assembly GCA_049644065.1 of Sedimentisphaerales bacterium. Lineage (GTDB taxonomy): Bacteria > Planctomycetota > Phycisphaerae > Sedimentisphaerales > Anaerobacaceae > JAFGPJ01. Next base: position 15,311 of record JBARRE010000536.1, read on the forward strand.
TCCGGGTCCCGTCGTTGCGCGTGACTACTATTATCTTTTCAAATTCAAGCCCGTAGTATTTCTGCCCTTTTGTCCGAACCAAAATTTCACCGCCTGAAGTCTTGACCGAACCGGCCGGAATATCCAGCGAGGAGTTTCGGACCGCTTGTGTCACCTGGTCAAAGCTGAGATTGTAACGGCGGAGGTTCTCCTCAGAAACCTCGATTGAAATCTCATACGGCCTGATTCCCGAAATAGTTGCGTGAGTGATGTTTTTCTTGTCGGTTATATCATCGCGAATCCGGTCCGCCAGTGTCCGTAAAGTCTGCTCGGAAACATCGCCGTACAAAACGATCGAAATAACCTTAAACCTCGTTTTTAACTCGGCAATAATCGGCTTCTCCGTCTCCTTTGGAAATGTTATTATCGTGTCAATCTCTGCTTTGACATCATCGAGCACCTCCTTGACATCGGCAAATTCCGCCACTTCCACCAGCGTCGAACCCATCCCCTCGCCTGCATTGGAAGTCATTCGCTTAATACCTTCCACACCTGCAATTGCCTCCTCTACCCGTGTGCACACCCCCTCCTCGACATCGGATGGCGAGGCACCGAGATAAGGAACCATGATATTGATCATATCGAGGCTCATCTCAGGGAACACTTCGAGTCTTGCCGAGAAAATCGCGAGTAATCCGCCCGCCGCGATCAGGAGCATAAGAAGATTTGCCGCAACATGGTTCGAAGCAAACCAGCTAAGAACACCTTGTTTTTCCTGCAAGTCTTTCACTTATTTTTCCTCCGGCCTGTTTGACTGATCGCCATTATTTCCTACACGTTCGCCCGGCGTTGTGGTATCGGCTTCCGTACGTACTTCCATACCATCGATAACCGCATCCAGGGAGCTTATAACAACGTTTGCTTCATCAAGATCGTCCGAAACGACATAGGCGAAGTTTTTATCGACCCGGACAATCTTCAATGGCCGGATACTGAGCCGATTGCTGTTTACCACCCACATTTGGTTGCCCTGGCGTATCGCATCGCGGGGCACTGCAACTGCATTTCGAAGAGTGTTGCCTTGAATGAGAACTTTGGCGAATACACCCGGTAATAAAGGAGGTCTGCCATTAAGGACATTGAACGGTTCCTGCACTTCCACAACAACAGAAATCATCCGGGAAGTCTTATCCACCTGACCCACAGTGCGGACTACGTAGCCTTTCCAGGTATGTTCGGCTCCCGCGAAGTCCGCTACCACCTCTGCCGGAGTTCCTTTGACGGAGTCCGGATTGCCGTCTGAAAATATAGAATTCTCGAAAACATCGAACCAGACCAGTTCGCTATCCTTCAGCGGCACTTCTATTTCCACCGAACCAGTTCCATAAGCCTTAGCCAAAGACTGTCCCATGACGACGTATTGACCAAGGTCGACATTTTCAGTTGTAATCAGGGCATCGAACGGCAGGGACAGACTTGTTCGTTCGAGTCTTAATTTCGCGGTCGCGAGTTGGGCCTCCGAGGAATCCAGCATCGCCTGTGCCTTGCGAATCTGTGGTTCACGAAGAACAAGAGGCGAGGTCGGCTCCGTGTCCGGATGCAATTGGCGCCATTCCTCTCGAGCAACCTCAGCCTCAGCTTGCTCTGTTTCCAGTTTTACCCTGGCGTCCGCCACTGCGGCCTCTGCCTGCCGGACTGCCAATTCGTAGTCCCTCGGGTCGATTCGCAATATTGCCTGATTGGCATGAATGAGCCCCCCAACTATAAGCTCCGGATGAATAGAGACTACTTTTCCAGCCACTTCCGGGATTATATCGACCTCCACCTTGGGATTGACCGTTCCGTAACCTTGAACCACCATCGGGATATCCTTTGAACGGAGTTGCACGACTTCGACCAACGGTGCCTGTACACCCTGTTCCTTTCGCTCAGGCGGCTTTTTTAAATTGATGAAAATGACTGCCCCGGCAATACCCGCACCGACAATGACAATCGCTAACAACGCCTGCAAAAGTCCGCGCCCGGTTCTGTAAGATTTGCGATACCGCCGGAGCTCAATATTCCGTTTCCTGTATTCTGTGTTCTGTATTCTATTTTTTTTCATTTTTTCCTACCGCCAATATTTCTTCTTCCTGATTATTCCAATCACCGCCCAGGGCCAGATATAGATTCACTCGTGTGGTCCAAATCCGGCCCTTGAGGATGGTCAACTGTTCTTCAGCTATTCGTCTGCGCCGCTCGGTTTCCAGAACCACAAGAAATCCCGTAAGACCCTGCTGATAGCGCTGCCTTGAGAGTTCCTCGGCGGCTTTGGCTTCCCGGTAGCGGTGCTCGGTGTGCTGCAACTGGCTCTGTAGCATCTGCTCGCTCACGAGCGCATCTTCGACCTCCCGCATCGCGGTCAGGACCGTGCCTGCATAATTAGCCGCCAATTCGGCATAGCGTGCTTTCGCTGCATCGATTTGAGCACGAATTTGGCCGCCTTTGAAGATCGGCTGAGCAAGACGCATTAAAAGTGCGTAAGTTTCCGAATAACTCTCCCAAATGTCACGCCACTCATCGGCATTTGCGCCATAACTTGCCGTAAGATTCAAATCAGGATACAACTGGGCAATACTGACACCGATCCGTTCGTTCGACGAGCGCAAGGCCAGCTCCGTCGCTTTCACATCCGGTCTCCGGTCCAGAAGCCGGGCGGGCACCCCTACCGGAACCGGCTCCAAATCCGGCAAATCTTCTAACGTCTCAGGCAAATCCTCTGACGATCCCGGCGGACGCGCCAGAAGAACATCAAGCGCGTGACGAGCCGTAATCAAAGACAGCTCAACGGCCGGCTCGGCAGCTTTAGACGCGGCCAGATTCTCACGCGCCAACCTGATGTCCACGGGTCCGACAAGACCCTGCTCATATCGCCTTTCGACAATCCCTAAAGTTCTCTGCCGGCTCTCAGTATTGGCCCGCGCGATGCTTAATCGCCGCTGGATCGTCGCGATGTTTATCCTGGCGTTGATTACACCGGCGATGATTGAATTGGTCAATGCCTGCTCATTCGCCTCCGAGGCAAGCATATCCACCCAGGCGGCACGCTCGGCATGTTTGAGTTTGCCGAACAGATCGAGGATATAGTTGACGGTAATATCCTGTGACCAGGTCGTGCTCATGACGCTGAATCTGCCGCCGAATGGGCCGTCACCCAAGTTCATGGAGCGTTTACTCTCGTCACGGCTAAGATTGTACGACATGTCCGGCCACTGTCGTCCACGCATCTCAGCAAGCGCAGCCTGGGTCTGCAGTACCCTCGCAGCGGCGGCCTTTAGGTCATAATTGTTCTCCAGCGCCCGGCGCACCAGTTGTGCTGTGGTCGGATCGCCGAATCCTTCCCACCATCTGTCGGCATCGGCAAAATCATTCACATCCTTTTTATATGCTGCGGCATGGAAATAAGCGCCGGATGTCTCGGCAGGGGTCTCAGGTCTGGAATAGTCCGGCCCGACCGTACAACCGGCATACATTGCGCAACTTAAAACAAAAAACAATCCGCAGATAGAAGCTAATTTCCTTTTCATTCGATTTTCCTCTTGAAACAGGCCCGAATCCCGGCGCCTATCAGGTAATATCTTCAATCTCCCACATAAAGGCCTTTATTCCTACCGATGCCCATTTCTTCCGCGTTGGTTGATTCAATATATTGAGCCTGACCTTCGGGCTCGGCGGTTTCAACAGAAGTCAGAGTTCCCATTGCTTTTTGGAAATCCAGCTTTGCAATTATGTGCGCGTATATAGCCTGGTAATGGTTTGCCCTTGCCGTCGTCAAAGCGGACTGGGCATCGATCATTTCAACCTGCGTGTTTGTTCCCTCTCTGTAGCCGACTCCCGCGAGCCGCAGGCCTTCTTCGGCCCTGGTAAGATTCAGCCGCTGAGATTCGATAAACTCCGCCGTATTCTCGATTCCCAGTTGAGCTTTGGTCAGTTCAAATAAAGCGGTCTCCTCGGCGTCAATTAAATCTATCTGCCCTTGCTTTAGCCGCGCTTTTTGCGCAACGATCTCACCGTCACGCATAAAACCATCGAAAATAGGCACGCTCGCCGTAATCCCTCCCTGCCAGGCGTGGCCCCATTCAATCGCCATCATACTGTGCGGATCGGGTTTTGCCCAGGTATTGCTGTAATAGCCGCTAATTACAGGAAAATATTGGCTGCGGGCGACATTGAGCATCTCTTTCTGCATTTTTATATCGAACTCCCGGCCAAGCAAATCCGGCCGGTTTCGATAAGCCGCTTCAACGGCCTGCTCCATTGTTACATTCGAAGGAACATAAAGCAGCTCATCTGAAAGGACAAAGCCGCTGTCCTGCGAAACGCCCATTACCTTGATTAGACTGGCTTTTGCGACGTTGATTGCATTCTTATTTTGTATAAACTCGGCCTGGAAATTGGAAAGTTCCACCTCCGCCCGCAGAACGTCAAAGTCAGAGGCAACACCGCCCCGCTGTCGCTGCTTGACATTATCAAGATGGGCCTGGGCCGAGCGAACGGCATCGGTACTTATCTCCAACAGGTGCTGACTTAGCAAAACATCGTAATAAGAGTGCTCGGCGGCATAAACAACTTCCTGAACCGCCGCCCGAACCGTCTCATCGGTAAGCAGTGACAATAATTTCGCTGCGTTTATTCTGGCCGGTATCGACCCGCCGGCAAAAATCGGCTGGGTAACTGTTAACATAGTAGAGTAGTTGTCCTCGTCACCAAACTGGATCTTCTCCTTGCCCGCGGGCGTATCAATTTCGAAAGACGTCACCTCATCGAACCGGGTATAATCGCCCGTAAGATTAACTTTCGGTAAAATCGCCGAATAGGATTTCAGACGTTCTCCCCGGGCGATCTCCCTCTCTTGTACAATACTCTGCAATACTTTGTTATTGACCAATGCCAGTTTTGTGCAGTCTGCTATATTGAGCTTCCCGCTAATAACCGGCTGGTATCGTTCCTGACGCTCTTTCCGACTTTTCCATTGCCGAAAAGCAGCCTCTCTTGACAATCCTACATCTTCATAATATTTATCGCTGCTTACACATCCAGCCAATTGTAAAGTGACCAGAACTACCATTAACATCACAATACATTTCTTAAACACAATTTCCATAGCTTGATCCTCTTAAAAAACATTGTAGGGTGGGCTTTAGCCCACCGATTCAATCATGGTGGGGCAACCCTTCGACTGGGCTCAGGGCAGGTCCCACCCTACGTATCTTCGATGCTCGTTTATTTGTCTGTATAGGCACGAATCCCGGCGGCGGAGAATTTGACAATGTGATTAATCGCTTCATCTGAATCGAATATCGGCATGCTCAAATCATCGCCACCATGTTCAAACATAGTTTTTATGTGGACTAAATGTACGAGCTGCCCGACAACAGAAAATACCATCAGCAGAATCTTTGACTCGTCCAGATCAGGACAGGTTTTCACCAGCGCCCTGTGCATAGCGGTAATAGTAGGTGTCATGACCTCATTCACGAACATATTGGTAGGTAAGTGACTGTCAATATATTCTCTGGCCATAAGCTTACTGAGCCGGGATGCCCTGCTTGTATCTACCATTGAGCCGACAAACGTGTCTGCGAAAGACCTGAGCAGGTCTTCAAGGTCAGGCTGGACTCCGGTCTGAGACATTACTTTATTGATGCTCGCAATACGTACATCGCGCATCGGAATTAGATAACGTTGCCAAACCTTCTCGTACAATTTCTCCTTGCTGCCAAAATAGTAGTTGACCGATGCGATATTGCAGCCGGCTGAAGCGGCAATGTCGCGAATGCTCGTTCCCTTGAAACCACGCTCACAAAAAAGCCCTTCCGCCGCATCAAGCAATCGGCCCTTAACATTCTTAACCGAACCGGCGTTATTTTTCTTATCCTCTGATGCCACTTTATAAAACTCCTAAACAATTGTTTGATACATTAGTTTAAAACAATTGTTTTAATATATCAAACATTTTTTAGGAATTTTAAGCAAAATTTATAAAATCTACTTGCCTGGCAACTTGCCGTTACGTATAATATGTAATTAACTAATAGTCTAAAATCACAATAAAATAGCTTATCGTAAACAAACAATCAAAAAAAGAGTGCTCCACATGGCCAAAAAAGCCCAAATCCTCGTCAAAGGGCACGATGTTCGACAATCCACTGCTCTCAGTGGCCCCGGCAAGGCAACGAACTCACACAAAGCAGTCAAACAGGGCTTCCCAGCCGGCAAGTGTGTAATGAGCACCAAAACCAAGCCGATTTCGTTTACTTAATTATGCAAAACAAACCCAATCTCAAAATTCCATCACTCCCAAAGGAGCGGGAAGAGAAAAAGGGTGCCGGGCGAGAAGGGAAAAATCGTTCGGAGCACCTACTAGTCGACCGGATGAAGAAAATATTTCCTTGACGCAATGCCGATCAATCTGGTATAAACAGTATAAGTGGAAGTCTTTAGAATTTTCATCTTGTGGGGGGGGAAATTTCTACAGCTTATTTAAGATTTTAATTAAATAAGTGCCCATATTGGCCGTTTAAGGAAGGAGGTAAAATTTGGCCCAGAAACTATTTTCAAGCAAGATGTTTAGTCTGAAAATACGAGAAAATATTGCCAATCGCTTCAGTTTGAGGCTGGGGCGAAATTTCCTATCAGTTTTCAGTTGAAATTAGGAGAAAAAAAATGAAAAATCTGATGGAGGTAACAAAAATGACACGCTTAACCATAATTTGCATCAGTTTTATTACAATTAGTTTGATGTTTGCAGGACAAAGCTATGCCGAAATTGATCCCGATACCGTTCTTGGGATGTGGCTCCTTGACGAGGGAAGAGGTGATATTACTGCAGATGCCTCTATAAATGGCAATCATGGCACGCTCGAAGGCGGACCTACATGGATTGATGGTGTGTACGGCAAGGCCTTGGATTTCTCTGGGTCTTCGAGTTATGTTGATTGCGGCAATGCTGAAACGCTGAATGTCGAGGTTTTCTCCGTATCATTTTGGTGCAATATCCCAAACACTCAAAGTTGGAACCATATAATTTCAAGAGGTGAGCATCATGGCGGTGGCAATCCTGGCGCAGTAAATTGGGGCGTTATGATGTACGACGGCCAAGAGACCATCCTTTATGAAGTGTACAATGACACCGTTAAGCCAAGTATCAGCGTCAATACCACTACCGGTGAATGGCACCATGTCGTTGCCACCCATGACGAAACTACGATGCAACTCTACCATGACGGCCAATTAGCTGGAGCCACACCGGCAGGTATTATGCTTGATGAGAATTTGGCGTTTATAATTGGCGCTCAATCTCGCGCTGGCGGTCCATCTGACTACTTTGACGGAAGCATTGACGAGGTGGGCTATTTTAATGCCGTTCTTGCGCCTGAAGATATTGAAGAGATAATGAACTTTGGCCTTGCGGGAATCGTTGGCGGTATAACCGTGGCCTTGAACCCACAACCGGCTGATGGTGCCCTACACGAGGATATGTGGGTGACCCTCGGTTGGCAACCGAGCGATTTTGCTGTCTCACATGATGTGTATCTGGGTGATGATTTTGGCGATGTCAACGAGGCCACACGAGATTCAGAATTATTCCGGGGCAACCAGGACTTGACATTTTACATTGCCGGCTTTCCCGGATATGCTTATCCGGACGGTCTTGTTAATGGCACGACCTACTATTGGCGAATCGACGAGGTCAACGATGCAGACCCGAACAGTCCCTGGAAAGGTGACGTCTGGAGCTTCTCGATTCCCCCCAAGACTGCATACGAACCCAGTCCAGTTGACGGTGCTGAATTCGTAGATCTGAATGCGAAGCTTACATGGACGACAGGTTTCGGCGCAAAATTACACTATATAATCTTAGGCGAAGATTTCGACGAAGTGAATAACGCTGCTATGGGTGTTCCTAACGGAACTACGACTTACAACCCCGGCCAACTTAAGCTGGCTAAGACTTATTACTGGCGTGTCGATGAGTTCGATGGCGCAGAAACGCTTAAAGGTGATGTCTGGAGCTTCACTACTCTGGGTGCAGTCAGCGGACCGAATCCGACCGACGGTGCCGTGGGAGTAAATCCATCGGTAGTTCTAAACTGGGACGCCGGAGCCGTCGCCGCTTCGCACGAGGTGTACTTCGGCACGGATGCGGACGCAGTCAAGAATGCTACGACAGCCTCACCCGAGTACAAGGGGCCAAAAGCCCTCGGCGAGGAGAATTATGATCCCGGAAAGCTTACATTGAATACGACGTACTACTGGCGGATTGAAGAGGTCAACGGCGTCAATCCCGATAGTCCCTGGGCAGGCAACGTCTGGAGCTTTACAACAAGTGACTTCTTTGTCATAGACGATTTCGAGGACTACGATGCCGGCGAAAATCAGATATGGTTCTCTTGGCACGATGGGCTTGGTTATGGTACTCCAGGGACGGCGGATTACTTTGCCGGCAACGGAACCGGTGCCGCAGTCGGTGATGAAAATACCCTTTCTTATACCGAGGAGACTATCGTCTACGGAGGAAACCAGTCTATGCCGATTGCATACGACAACAACAAGCAGGGTTCCTCGAAGTATTCGGAGGTTGAGCTGACGTTGACAGACCAGCGAGACTGGACCGCGGAGGGTGTTGCGGAATTGTCAATATGGTTCCGCGGTAATCCGGCATCCGTCGGCAGTTTCATAGAGGGCCCGGTCGGCACCTACACGATGACCGCATCCGGCGCGGATATCTGGAACCAGGCCGACGAATTCCACTTTGCCTACAAAATGCTTACCGGTACCGGCTCAATAGTAGCAAGAGTTGAAAGCGTCGATAACACCGACCCATGGGCCAAGGCCGGGGTAATGATCCGCGAGACGCTCGATGCCGGCTCGAAGTTCGCTGCGGTTTATATCACGCCCACGAACGCCGACGGTACAGCTACAAACGGATGCAGATTCCAGGCCCGGACGGACACCGACATTGATGCTACGAGCGACTCCGGTGTTGCGACAGCCGAGCAAACGGCAATCGTTGCGCCATACTGGGTGAAACTGGAGCGTGACATCACAGGCAACTTCAGGGCATCCTATTCAGACAACGGTTCTGCCTGGCAGCAAATGTCATGGAATCCGCAGAACATCTCCATGAGTTCGAATGTCTATATCGGCCTGGCACTGACCGGCCACAACACCGCTGCAACCTGCGAGGCTAAGTTCTCTAACGTTACGATTACCGGAACGGTTAGTCAGCAGTGGACGAACCAGGATGTCGGTATCACCAGCAACGCCGCAGATCCGCTGTATGTGGCGGTCTCCAACAGTGCAGGCACGCCCGCGGTAGTGGTCCACGACGATCCGGCCGCGGCAACGGTAGACACCTGGACGGAGTGGGTCATCCCGCTACAGGCTTTTGCCGACCAGGGCATTGTTCTGACCAATGTTGACAGGATTGCCATTGGCTTGGGTACCAAGGGCAACATGACGGTACCCGGTGGTTCGGGCAAGATGTATATTGACGACATCCATCTGTATCAGACGAGAGAGGCTGCCGAATAGTGTGCCTCGTCTCCGATCGGCATGAAGGCTTTCTTCACCCTGAGCGAAGTCGAAGGGCGGGGCCTATGCCAATAAGTTCGGCATAGGCCTCGGCTGTTTCAATAAAAAAGCAGAAGTCTTCCACATAATCCGACAGGAACTTAGACCTGCTCAGTATTTTCTGTGGAACTGCTCTAAGGGACATTTTATGAGTTTGACTGAGGAAAGAGATTAAGAAAGGGCTGCAATCCTCCGCAACAGCAGCCCTTCCTTAGATAGTGCATTATTTCCATTACATTAAGTATACAAACAAAATCCGATTATTTCTATTGTGGTGACTACGTATTTTTCATACAAATTTTCAAATCATAAGAAGAAATCTCTGTCATCATAATAGGCCTAAAAAATATCAAAATGGCTTTATTTATCAGGCAGATTTGATAATTTAGTGACACAGAAGATTATTATCGGTACCGTGAGAGTTTGGACAAGAAATCCTATCATTATTGGCACAAGGGAGATAGCCAGTGAAAACGATTGATCTACGCAGTGATACTGTTACTTTGCCAACGCAAACGATGCGGGAGGCGATTTTTCACGCTGAATTGGGAGATGACGTATTCGGCGAGGACCCGACAACGAATCGGCTTGAGAAAATGGCCGCCGAACGTATGGGAAAAGAAGCGGCGATGATGGTCGCCAGCGGAACAATGGGAAACCTGGTGTGCATTCTCACCCACTGCAAACGCGGCGAAGAAGTCATCCTTGGCGATCAGTCGCACACGTTCCTCTACGAAGCCGGCAGTATGTCGGCCGTGGGCGGCATCCACCCGCACACAATCGCCAATCAGCCTAACGGTACAATCCGGCTGGAGGATATCGAGGCGGCGATTCGCGGCAGCAACGTACATTTTCCGCGGAGCCGGCTTATCTGCCTGGAAAACACACACAATCGCTGTTACGGCTCGGCTCTGACGCCCCAATATATGGGATCAGTCGCAAAATTGGCCGCCGAACGGGACCTATGTGTTCACCTCGACGGCGCCAGGATATTCAATGCCGCAGTGGCTCTTGGAATTAACGTCAAGGAACTGATCCGTCATGCCGATTCGGTGAGCTTTTGTCTTTCCAAGGGGCTTTCTTCACCGGTGGGTTCGATTGTATGCGGATCGGGCCAATTCATTGCCGAGGCGCGCCGCAACCGAAAGGTGCTGGGAGGTGGTATGCGGCAATCCGGGATCATCGCTGCGGCAGGAATTGAAGCTTTAGAGCATATGGTGGATCGATTAGCAGAGGACCATGAAAATGCCCGGCGTCTGGCCGAAGGCATCGCTCGCATACCGGGTCTGTCACTTGAATTGGGGAAGATACAGACGAACATCGTTTACTTTGATATGGCAGACAAGCAATTCGATGCCGGAACACTCGTGACACAACTTGCCGGCCGGGGAGTCAAAGTGCTGCAGGTGGGACCGGGACGTCTCAGGGCGGTGACTCACTACGGCATAAGCACCGAGGATATCGATTTGGCGCTGGTTGCATTGAATGAGGCAATGACCGAGTCTTAGCTGCCGAGAAACAATCGGGGCCCATACCGAATCAATCGGTACAGGCCCCGAAATCTTGTAAAATCACAGGCTGACTCGGCCATGATGGCAAAGTCCTTTTGCCTTTTCTATCGTCGACTAAACCCTACTGCTCAATATTTTATGATCCAGCCGGGCTTAAAATAATCTGGTCAATGTATATGTGGTCTCTGTCTTCGCCACTCTGAGCGGAAACGGTGCCGTCACCTAATCCGATAGTGATTTTCTTTACAGAAGTCAAATCTACGCCGTTATCACTGAACTGCACAAGGGCAATGTTCCCCTGGCGCCATGAATCAGATTGGCACGCATGGGTGTATGGGTTCTCGGCCTTGAAGCTTTGGCCGGATGCATCCTCCAGCGTCAAATACATCAGATGCTCCATATTTTCGTGTTCACCAATGAATGACAGCGACAACTCCTCGACAGATTGAGCCGTCCAATCCTGCGGACCATCAAATGTCCTCGTGGCCTCGGTAAAGTAGGGTGGATACTGGTTCTGGAATTCGAACCGCATGGAGTTATTCTCACCCGACGCCAGTAAGACATATTCGACCCCAGCTTCGGTGATGTTGTCGACCCATACACTCCTTAAGTCTTCATCGTCGGTATATAATTCAAAGTCATCCACGATCAGATAATCCGCTACTGTAAAGGTCCAGGTGTGACCTGTCACCGTACCGGAGGGGCCAACTTGATCGACGCGCCACTCGTACGTCTCGCCTAATTCGAGATTACCATGCGTGTAGGTGGTTCCTGCCAGTGCGGGATCAACCTTTTCCATCGCTCCGGCTTTTCCCAACCACAGCTCGCGGCCCGTCGCAAACTCCGCCTCGATCCAGTTTAGGGCTGTATCGACGGGCACATCAATCGCCCCATGAGCGGGATTGAGAATCACCGCCGCCGGGCCATCTGAAACAGAGAAGACATCGTCGAAGGTGCAATGATAGCCGACCGGTTCCTCGTCTTCATTCTGGGAAAATATTCCGCTTGCACCGCTCGTAAAGACTTCATCATTCGCGCCCTCATCTTCCCACGGGTCGTTACCGTTAGTATCCACCATCGTTGCCGTCCTGGCAACGAGCGGCCCGCCTTTGTACTCATAAATGCTGCCGGTAACGTACACGGGCCCCGAGCCGACGACGTCCATTTCGGCATAATAACTCCGGGCGTGATTGAGCCCCGGTACGAGAACTTCCAGGCCCAGCTCCTCTGAATTTCTCATAATGTTGCTCATCATTATGACCTTCTCGAGGTCGATTCGCAGGTTGGCCGGGCCATTATTCCAGCTTACGTGCATCACATAGGTCTGGGCAGCAACAAAACCGGGAGCCACACCGGTCATCGAGCCATCCGGGTCAACGAAGTATTCCGTGCGTGCGACCAGGCCGCAGTAGCTCCTTGAGGCATCGCCGGTAACATTGACAACTGCCCCGACACGAACGTCGGTGAAGACCTCATCGCTTCCGAATCCCGCGCCGAACGCCGAGCCGCCGATGCCCACCGAGCTTGTCTCATCCAAGCTTAGATATTTGTTGCCGTTTGGGTCGGTCACGATGGTATTCGCGAACGTTTTGGTCATGTCTGGAAAACAGTTGAACTCCCATGTAGGTAGGTCAAGTTCGTCGCCGTCGAATGTTTCCAGCCAGTTGGCCCGTACAGCGTCGCTTACGAATGCAATCAATCCCACGAGCACACAGATTGTTACTAAACTTCTCAATTCTCTGAACATAACATTCCTCCTTCAAAAATATGTGTTTTGTCTATACGTTAAACGAAACCGTCATTCTCAATGAATATCTCGATCTCCACTACTGAATATACTTATTTCAGACAACCTGCAGACTAAATGACCGATAACAATCATACCTTCTCTGCCATTTGGCGTTGGTCTGCCCAAAAAATTTCTAATGACTAACGATTTGACTCTACATTCTACCTTTGAAAGCCCAATATGAGCCTTAGGTTCAAATATAGAAGTTTTTATTACTCCTCTTCAAAGTCGAAACTGTAAAGAATCCATCAGGTTAAAAAAGCTTAAAATTCCTAAGTCTCTTTTATATTATATACCAAAACAGCCACTTTTTCATCAAAAAAAATAAAAAAGCCAGTTGATTAGTTGATTCCTCATAACAATCCCTGAAATTGCCAGCGATGTAGTATAATTAAGTCCTTGAGAAACAGTGTTTTACAAAAGATTTAAGCACGCAGCGGCCGGATTTTTACGATCCCGGACAGCGAAAAGATTGACAGGACGAGCCAGAAATTGTTATATTTCACATGCTTACTAAGTTGAGCGCCCGTAGCTCAGTTGGATAGAGCAACGGATTTCTAATCCGTAGGTCGCAGGTTCGAATCCTGCCGGGCGTGGTTTTTTAACTTCTTTTTCACCAAGGAGTTGCATTTTTTGGGTCTTTGCTCAAGGTTTCAAAAACACCCGATTTAGGCCGGATTTCGGCAAAAGTTCGTAAATGAGGTCATAAGTTTGGACTGAATTTCTCTTGCGGTTTCCATGTCACTGTCCTGGACGGACAAGTAATACTTCCTTGTGGTGGCAATAGTTGATTTTGGAACCACTTTCGGGGGCCTGAACGCTGTCCGAACCAGAAAGTGGCCCCAAAATCAAGGCCGTGCTTCCACCTTCTCATCTAATAGGGAGAGCTATGATTTATAATGAAAAAATTTACAGACAACTTCTTGCGTAGCCGAAAGCTTGAATCATCAGGATTGACCTGATAGCATATTGGAAAAGAGGCGCAGTCTCGATGTGTCGGGATAGCTGAGCAAGCAAATTTGAAGTTATATGGTAAACTCCCAGGTAAGGGAACACACTATGAAGACAATAATGGTAAGTCTGATGATAGGTTTCACAACGCTTTCTCTTTGGGGTGCTGATGCAGCCAAGACAGACAAGACATTGGTCGTATGGGTGGCTCCGGCTGATCTGACTCATCGTGGAGGCAGCGCGCTTACTATTCAGAGCGGCGATCAGTTTGACGGCATAGTTTTTGGCGAGCTACAGCCAGGCAAATGGATGGCCGGCAGCGACTATCATAAGCGCACGCAGAAAGCTCAGGATAAGTACATCCCCGAGACTGCCGACAGCAAGACAATGGTCCAGATGGCTATTGTCTATAAGGGTGACGAGATACTGATCTACCGCAATGGCCAGAGCTATGCATCATATCAGGCTAAGAATATTGATCTGTTAAGCCCTGAGAATAATATTGCTGTCTTCGGTTTGAGACACGTTGGAGCGGCAGGCGGTCAGATCTCCGGAGCAATAGAAGACGCCCGTATCTACAGTACGGCCTTGACTGTCGATGAAATTAAATCACTCCAGCCGAACAAGGATTCAAAAATCGATCCTTACGCATGGTGGGATTTTGAGGGCGACAAGGTTGAGGA
>JBARRE010000537.1:0-20616 GCA_049644065.1 Sedimentisphaerales bacterium
GTCTGCTGCTTCCCTTTGTCAGCGGCGCCACCGTGCGGGCTGAGGGTATTAACAGGACTCTGGCCGCCCGGTTGGCAAGCGACCTGATGGAGCAGATCCTAAGACTGCCGTTTCATGATCCTGATGACAAGACTTCCTACAGTCTGGGGCCGGATGCGGGAGATCTCGACAACGTCGACGATTTTCATGGCTACATGGAAGAACAGGGTCAGGTGAAGGATGCCGCCGGGGTGGTATTGACGGATCCCAACTATGCGAATTTCAGCAGGAATGTGATCTGTGAATATGTTACTGTGCCGCCGCAGCCGGTGGAGAGTGATCCGGCGAAGTGCGAGTTTATTCGCATTAAAGTACAGGTTGATTATAGCGGTAAAGAAATGGCGACCGTCATTCGGCTGGTGAGTGAATGATAAATAAGAGATACAAAAAAGGCCTTACACTGATTGAGTTGCTGGTAGCTATGATTGTTACAAGCATAGTTCTGACTGCGGTAGTGACGTTGGCTTATGCCCTGGACACGGTAAATGATGTCACAGACGAAACGAGCAGGAGACAGGCAGAGATACGTTTCGCAACTGTGAGGATTTCGGAACTGATTCGGCACTGCAAGCTTATATGTGGCACACCAGGGGGCGAGTTGGCTGTCTGGCGGGCTGACGACGGTGATGGGCAAATCAACATAAATGAATTGGTTTATATCGAGCGGGGAACAGAGAACGGTTATCTGAGGCTTTGTGAATTTCCTTTAAACGACACCTCGCCGGTGACTTTGAGCTACATTGCAACGCTCTCGACGAGTGGCTACGACGTTACGTATGTGCCGCTGATACCGGAATGCAGCAACGTGATGTTTTATCTTGATGATCCGGATTCGCCACCGCAGAGCAGACTCGTGACTATTTCGTTTGACGTTATTGAGAACGGCATTGCTCGCCAGTGCCAGATAAACGCCACACTTCGCGGCTGGGCGGGAAACCTGCTCGACGCAAGCGGCGACAACATTGTGAGTGATGATGATTAGCATGAACGCAAAGAATAACAAAAAAGCCAGGCCGGGGGTCGCACTGCTCGTAGTGCTGTTTATCGTTATGGCAATAACGATTCTGTCATTGGGCTTTGTGTCGCGGAGCGATGTTGAATTGGCCTGCGGCCAGAATATGATACTCCGAACAGAAATGGATTATCTGGCCGAATCCGGCTTAGAGCATGCCAGAGGGCTTGTTCTGAATCCGCAGGATGTCGGTTTAGAAGACTGGACGGGAATCCACACCGAGTTGCAACTGGTGGAAGGCAGCAGCGACTATTACAATGTCACAGTGAATCGAGACACAACCGATTTCTGCAATTATATCATAGAATGTAATGCTTACCGGCTTCAAGGGGGGGATACTATTGGTCGGAGCAGTGTAATAGCAACATTAAGGCTTGATCCGTGCATCGCTTACTGGGCCGGTTCGGACACCACAGTGTGGCCGCAAATGACCATCAACGGGGACGTCTATTGCGGCGGCACGTTGACAAATAATGGCGATATCAACGGTGACGTTTTCGCTGATATTCTTTCAGGGTCTGGAACTAAAACAGGCCAACTATACAACACCATCCAAGCGGTTGGTGTTACCAGCCCCGGGCTTGATATAAGCGATTTTACCCTTAACCCTGTTCCCGATCCCAACGATCCCAACGGCGATGTTGAGATAAGCGTAAGCGGGGAAATAATAGGGTCGCTTGTTGTAAATGGTAATCTGACAATCAACGGAGACAGCCTGGTTAGTGTCAGGGCTATTAAGAATTCTCCGGCACTGTTAGTCAGCGGCAACATTCAAATAGACGTATCTAGTAAACTTGAGATAGAAGGACTTGCTCAAGTAGCGGGTGGTATTTCAGTTGCAAACGAGGCCGAAATTAAAATATTGGGGGCATTGTTTATGGTTGGCAGCAGTGGAATAAGCGGTAGCGGTGTCATTAATATAACAACGGCTCCTTTTAAAGCGGCTATCCAAATGCCTGGTAGCGATCCGGAAAACTGGAGTCCGGCTGGCGGAGCGTTTTTCAGAAGTATCGAAAGAAAATAAAAGCGGCTTATACGGCCTCTTAACGAGTCTGCAAGATGAGTTTCTTATCGGCCTTTACATGCAATAAAAAGAAAAAATCAGAATATGTTAAGAATAACAGCATCTTGTTGGAACGCGGCAAAATATCGAAATAAGGGATGGTTACCATCGTACTGTTTTGACGATTGTACCAATTCTATTGGTCTTGACTGTAGAGAGTATGGGAAATGACATTTATATCGTTTTCTTAGCGTCCAAAATACAGAATGTGTGAGGGAAAAACTTGTCTGTTATATAAGTTTTAAGAGGTCAGATAACACTAAAGGTGTATCGAGCTGTAAAGTTGGTTGTTTAGTTGGGTAAAGATGCATCTTAAACAGGACGAAAAGAGAACGGGGGAGGGTGATAATGTATCGGCACAGAATGAGGAGGTTAGTTGGAATGCCAGGTTTAACATATCAGACATCGAGGCTGCATTGTCCCTGTGTCGAGGAGGACACCGGGTATCGTTTAGGAGGGATAGGCGGCGGTTTCACTATGGTAGAGATAATCATAGTGGTTGTGATAATCGCAATAGCTGCGCTGGCGGCGGTACCGATGATGAGTTCGGCAGCAAGTTTACAAATACGCTCTGCCGCAAACATGATCGCTGCCGATCTGGAGTATGCCAAAAGTATGGCAATCAGCAGAGGACAGGAATTCTCAGTTGTGTTCGATGAGAGCACAGACAGTTACAGTATAGAGGATCAGGACGACAACGTTATACAACATCCGGTGAAAAAGGGTTTTCCTTATGAAATTAACTTCCAAAACGACAGCAGGCTGAGCAAGGTTGATATTACTAATGTGAGTTTCACGGATTCAAAAGTTACGTTTGATTGCCTGGGAAGTCCCGATTACGGAGGTACTGTTATCTTACAGGCGGACGGGACTACCAAAACGATTACAGTAGAGCCTGTAACAGGATTTATCTCAATTCAGTAAAGTGAGGGAAATAAGTAAATGGTATCCTGGGGCTTAAAAATTCGAGGTCAGCAGCCGATAGGGTTGGACATCGGTCATAACTCTATCAAGATGATTCAATTGGTGATTGATGATGAGCAAATATCTGTTGTTGCGGCGGATGAAACTCGTATTGATGCCGGCATAAACGGTGATGAGCAGTCGAGAAGAAGCTTTATTGTTTCGGCAATAAAACGAATGCTTGCAAATGGCAGCTTTCAGGGGAGAAACGTTGTTTCGTGTTTGCCAAGCGACAAATTAAGAATCACCAGTCTGCGATTGGCTGAGGCTGAAAGATATGACATTGAGCAAGCTTTGAGGAGAGAAGTTACCCATCGGTTCGGATTGGATCCCGATAAGGATTCGATGGATTATATGGTTGCCGGTAGTGTTCAACAGGGTGATGAGGTCAAGAATGAATTGATTTTGTTCGCTACGGATAATGAAACGATAAAAAATCACATTGCAACGCTTGAGGAAGCCGAGCTAAAGCCGGTGGCGATAGATACGATTCCATGTGCGTTATTCAGGAGCTTTGAGAGATCGTTAAGACGTCAGGAGGACAGGGACCGGACAGCGGTTTTTGTCGATGTCGGAAGCTGCTTTACAACCGTTGTGTTTGGCCGGGGAGGAGAAATTAGTTTTATCAAACAGATCCAGATTGGCGGACAAAAGTTTACTCATGAAATCGCAGCAAAATTGGGTATCAATGTTAATGAGGCTGAGATGCTGCAAGAGGCGCTTCGGGTGGATCCGGGCCTTTTCTCATTGAAGTCGGACTTGGCCGAACAGGCACCTGCCGAGAATTGGCACAATATGGATATGTCTACCCGGCAAGTAATGGTTGATGCAGTAAGTGCGGTTGCGGAGGACCTTGTAAGAGAGATATCATTGTGTCTTCGATATTACACCGTAACGTTCAGAGGCAAGCGCGTTGAACGGGCAGTTTTTGCCGGGGGTGGGGCATACGAAGATATTTTACTTAATATTCTAAGGCGTAGATTAGCGGTTGAGATTGAACTGGGCCAGCCGTTAAGAGGTTTCGATTTAACAAGTGGAAGAATAAATGTGAATTTTAATAGTGATACGCGAGGTCTGTTTTGTGAGTGGGCGGTAGCTGTTGGGCTTGGTCTAAAGGGATGGGATAAAATAACGAACGGCAGGCGGCAGGCGAGATACGAGTTACGAGAGAGTTATGAAAGAAATTGATTTTCTTCCAGAATGGTACAAAAGCGGCAGACGGCGTCAGGTCAGTTATCGCACGCAATATATCGCAATAGGCGGTGTGTTTGTGGTAATGGTGGTGTGGAGTTTCATTACCACACATTCAATTTCAAAAGCTAAGGCCCAGTATGCTCAAATGGCTACGAAGCAGACCCAGGCAGAAGGAGTTTCAGTTAAATTGGCTGAGCTTGAAAATGAAATGAGAGTGTTAAGAAAAAACGCCGAATCCATAGAAGAAATTGATTCCGAAATTGATGTTGCAAGTGTTTTAGCGGAGATGAGTTTTTTAATTGATGAAAGAATAGTTCTTCAAAAGATGGAGTTTATCGCAGAAAAGTTCGTGGATGAGCAGGAGACTAAAACATCTCCAGGCGCCAGAGCAGTTGTCAGGGCGGTCCGTGCCAGCTCGAACAATAAGAAAGAACTACCGCTCGGTAATGTGCGATTCAAAGTGGTGATAGCTGGTGTTGCAGCGAATGCAGGCGATGTGGCGGCTTTGATGTGTAAGTTGGAAGACTCTCCGTATTTTTGCCGGGTCGCCCTGTCTTATTCGCGAGGAGATGCAGAAATCGGGATAGAAAGAGCGTCTTCATTTCGCACGGAGACAAACGTTGCCGAAGGGATTGTAGAAAGTAGAGACCTCGTTCGCAAGGCCGGAATCCGAGGAAAGATTCAGGTAAATGAGTTTGAGATTAATTGCTATTTGGCAAATTATCGTGAACTGTAATTGATGAAGGGCGAAGATGCTTTTTCGGGAACGACAACAATTAACGATATGTGTTGTGGCAGGGGTGGTTGTGTGCGTCTTTATGCTGTTTTGGTATCTGCCTTTACATAAGAAAATGAAAGCTATAAGGCAAGCCAAAACTGCACAATCACTTGCGATTGCCAAAGGTGGTGCGGATAGTAAGCAACTGCCTTTGATGAAGGAGCAATTGCTGGAACTGCAGGCCAGGCTTGGAGACTATGAGGCAAACATACCTGAGCAAAATACATTTGGTGGATTTTTGGGCAGAATTGCCGATTTGATGAATGAGAACAATTTACAAGAACAAGAGATCACACCCGGTGAGGAAGTTAAAGCAGATCAGTTCAATTGTATACCGGTTAGTATGCATTGTAAGGGAAAATTGGTACAGATATTTAAGCTTTATCGTCAGTTGCAGAGATTAGACCGGTTAATTCGCATAGAGCAAGTAAAGCTGTTTAATGACACCGGCTATAACGGCCGCGTGAGCATGGAGACAAAGGCAATTATATATTACAGAGCAAAAGTCGGGTAAGGATTAGAAGAAGGCAAAAGTCCAGATGAGACAGAAGGTGATAAATCGTGGCAGCCGGGTTGATGGATTTATTGGTCAATTGGCGGCTGAAAAGAAAAAGGCCGTAGCGGCATCATGTTTGATTGCAGTGATGGCCATTATGTGGGTCAGAGTGCTCACTAAGCAAGCACCCTCGGCGGCCGAAGCAGCATTGACGACAGAACAATTGAACGAGGAGGCCTCGTCGAATCAGGAATTAAAAGTGTCGTTTATAGAATTGCCGCAGGTTGCAGGTCGTAACGATGTAATCACCAGAGACTTCTTTGCATCGGATAACTGGCGGCACTTTGATACTGAAAAAAGGCAAAACTTAGCTGTTATTGAAGAAGTAAATATCGTTTCGAAAAATGGTAATGAAGAAGTAATCAGAAAAGTTGCAGAGAAGCTGAAATTAGAAGCAATAGTAGTGTTGGGCAATAATCCCCGGGCTTTTATCAACAATAAAGTGATATCAGTGGGGGATAATGTGCTCATCCGTGATGGAGTTGATACGTATGAATGTGAAGTGATTAAGATTGATATTGAAGAGAACAAGGTAGTGATAAAGTGTAGAGAGGCGGAAGTAACGTTGAAACTTACGCAGATGTCAAAGATTGATAATTGATTGTTGTATTTTGAAAGAGAAAAGGAGCCAAATTATGTATTGTGAAAAAGTTACGAATAACAAGACGAAAATACGGAAAAGCTTGTTTGTGTGGGGCTTTGTGTTGATAACGCTGATAGCGACAACCACTGCTGGTGCGAATGCGTCCACCGGCGAGCCGGCCCAGATAATTGACAAGTTCGAAGTCGAGGAGGACTTTGGCGTACGCAAGGCTTTGGCAATGCTTGGTAGTCTTTGTGACAAGAACATTGTGCCATCGCCGAATGTTGACGGTGTATTAGCGTTCAGGAGTCTTAAGAATATTACCTTTGAAGAGGCTATGGATGCGATTTTAGGCGAGAACTTCAAATATGAACAAGAGGGCAAGCTGATCAAGGTATACACCAAGGATGAATACAAAAAGATGAAGGAAGACCCGGCGCGAATGACATGGAAGGTTTTTACACTTTACTATATAAGTGCTTCTGAGGCCGTTAAGCTCATCACGCCCGTGCTGAGCAGTGCGGGATCGATTCAAGCCAGCACACCCCCAGAGACGGTTGGAACGACCGGTGAGTCAATAACGACCGGTACCGGAGGGGGTGATACGATGGCGTTGAATGACACCATGGTGATCGTCGATTACCCTGAGAGTATCGCAAAGGTGGAAAAACTGATTGAAGAGCTTGACATTCGTCCTAAGCAGGTACTGGTCGAAGCGACCATTCTCAGTGCCACGTTAACCGAAGGAATGGAGCTTGGCATTGACTTGAACTTTCTTGCTGGCGTCAGCATTACCGGAGCGTCCGCAACCAAGGATTACGCCAGCCCCGGGGGTACAGTTGATATAGTTGATCGAGGTACAGCGGCATCTTTGCCCATCCAGCAGATTGGCCAGGGATTTGCTACCGGCACACCGATAGAAACTGTCGGATTTGCATCTGCGGGAGGCAATGGTCTGAAAATAGGAGTGACTTCTGGAGATTTTACGGCATTTATCACCGCATTAGAGGAAGTAACGGACACGACAATTCTTGCAAATCCCAAGATTATGGCGATCAATAAACAACTTGGGCAGGTTTATATTGGTACGAAGATCGGATACAATTCGCAGACGACACAGACGCAAACATCGACAACTCAACGAGTTGAGTTCCTTGACACTGGTACCAAATTATCGTTCCGGCCCTATATAGGAGATGACGGCTATATCAGGATGGATATCCATCCCAAAGACAGTTCCGGCACATTGAAAGCCAATGATATACCGGATGAGTTCTCAACAGAATTGGCTACGAATATCATGGTCAAGGATGGACAGACCATTGTGATCGGGGGATTGTTCAGAGATGTTGTGGTTACTCACCGAAGCCAGATTCCACTGCTGGGTGATTTGCCCCTGATCGGAGCGGCATTCAGAGGCACCCGTGACTCGGTCACACGTCAGGAAGTCATCGTTTTACTGACTTGTCATATTATAGATGAGCCGGGTGACCTTGAAGGAATAGCCAGAACAGACGATGTCCGTCGCAAGAGATTTGGCGCAAAGGATGAGTTGCAGAGCATAGGCAGAGCCAGATTAGCAGAAGATCATTATGCAGAAGCTGCAAAATTCTACATTGAAGGTGACAATGAATCTGCAATGAAGAAACTGAAAGTTGCGCTTACGCTTCGCCCGAGCTACCTTGAGGCGATTCGGCTGAAGGAAAAAATCATGGCCGAGTTGAGCCCTGAAGAAGCGCAAAAAATGGAAAGGATTATGCTGGAAGCTGTTGAGAGTAAAGATACTGTCAAATGGCATAGGAAATGATCTTTGATAGTAAATCAC
Source organism: Sedimentisphaerales bacterium (assembly GCA_049644065.1). Lineage (GTDB taxonomy): Bacteria > Planctomycetota > Phycisphaerae > Sedimentisphaerales > Anaerobacaceae > JAFGPJ01. The sequence goes on from JBARRE010000537.1 coordinate 8,014, forward strand.
GATGCGATTTGAAGTATGAAGAAGGATGGAGTAGTTGTTTTGAGACTTGGAAGAAGCTTATATTTGATAGTCACGCTGGTAGTGGCGTGCTGTATGTTCATAGCGACTCTTGCCGTGGGGCAGAATTCTGGCACGGAAGAGGGTGTGCTTCATGCCGGCTATGTTGTGCCGGTATGTAGCGTTTTCGTGGCTGTGGGCGTGATTTTGCTTGGCTGGTCCTGGTTGAGACTGGCCGGGGCGGTCACGTCCATAGCCATGCTTATTAAGCATGACAAAGCAAATGCTATCGGCAGGGACAAAGGCTTCTTCGCTTACCTCAGAAAGACAAAAGTAGACGAGTTGTGCAAAGCTATTAACGAGCATTTCAACGATAGTGCCGCCCGCACTGCCGAGCACGACAAGCAAATCAAAGATTTTCAGATTCAGATTCAATTATCTCACAAAAGGGAAAAAAACGCCGAGGCGATTATATACAGTATTCGTGATGCTGTCATCGTTGTTGATGAATATGACAGGCTTTTAATGGCGAACGAGGCGGCAGGGCGGCTTTTTAAGTTTGATTTTAAGAACTCGCAGCATCGGCCTCTAACCGAACTAATAGGTGCGGACCACAGTGAATTTGCAGGTTTTTTAAGTCACAGCAGAAAAAGTAAAGGCCAGGCAACAAGGCGAGAGATTGAATTTTTAGAAGATGGAGATAGAAAAACTTTTGACTGCATTGTTTCGTGTGTTTATGACCAGAGCCGGCAGGTTTGCGGGATTGTGGCGGTCCTGCATGATGTTACACGTGAGAAGCAAATTCAGCAGATGAAAAATGATTTTGTCAGTCATGTATCGCACGAGCTGAAAACACCTCTTGCTTCTATCACAGCATATTCGGAAATGCTTGTTGATGGTGAAGCGAATGATGAGCAGACAAAGAAAGAATTTTATTCAGTGATCCAGAATCAAGCCAGGCGGTTGAACCGTCTGATCGAAGACATACTGAATACTTCCCGTATTGAGTCGGGCTTGATAAAAGTTAACAAGGAGCCGGTCAGCTTGACAATGCTCATAGAAGAGCAGTTGCAGATGATAAAAGGATGCGCTGAAGAAAAGAACATCGAGATTGTTGGGCAAAAGCTGATCGTATTCGACCAGGTGTATGTAGACAGGGACATGATGTCTCAGGTAATTATTAATCTGCTGAGTAATGCTGTCAAATATACACGGTCAGGAGGGACAGTTAGGATTGCAACTGAAGTTGATGAGGTTGCATCTGTCGCGCGGGTATTTGTCTCTGATACGGGGGTAGGTATTCCTGAAGATGAAATCGAACACGTATTTGAAAAATTTTACAGGGTTGGCGCCAACGAAAAGCAGGCTAAAGGAACAGGCCTGGGTCTGAATCTTGTAAAACAAATGGTGGAAACGGTTCACGACGGCCGAGTGTTTGTTACAAGCAAGGTCGGTGAAGGGAGCACTTTTGGTTTCGAGCTGCCTTTGGCGACAAGACAATCGGCCTCAATAGTGTAGAAATTGTGAGAAACACGCGAATCGTGCGATTAGCGCTGCACGATGTAAGTTAATTTTGTGTGGAGGCAAGATAATGGCTGACAAGAGAGTTTTAATTGTAGATGACGAGATACATATCGTTCATGTAGTGGCTATTAAACTTCGTAATAATGGTTATGAGGTCATTTCGGCTGATAATGGCGCCGAAGCTTTTGATCTGGCGCTAAGGGACAAACCGAATATTATTGTTACAGATTTCCAAATGCCGGTTATGACAGGCCTGGAACTTGTAGAGAAGCTTAGGCAGAATGAGGAAACGAAAGATATACCTGTGATTATGCTGACTGCCAGAAGCTTTGCTATTCCACAAGAGCAGCAGAAGGAATTGCAAATATCAGGATGTCTGAGTAAACCTTTTAGCCCGAAGGAGCTGTTAGGGAACATCGAAGACATTCTGTATGAGAAAGAATTAGTGACGGATAATTAACGACCAAGAAAAATCAGTAATTCCCTGGAAGCTATGTTGGATACCGGAAGGAACAATTTAGCCACCTCGCAAATATGCGAGTTGGAAGGATTTGGCGGCAGAATAAAGAAATTCGGCGTCAATTTTGCGGTTTTTAATGCCGACGGTGAGCTTGTCTTGCTGTGTGAGGGCGAAAAATTCAAAAGCAGCAAGGAACAGTTAACTGAGTGGGCCCGGCAGGCTTTGGACCAAAGTGGTATGAAAAGCTGTACTGATGCTGCCGATATGTCTGTCCGGCGATTTGGCGATGAGAATATTGCCTTGGGTGTTGTTTTGAAATCCGCTCGTGTCTGTAACAAGAGCCGTGTCGCTGTTGGAACAGCTTTGATCGACTTGGGTGATACATTGTCAACTTCTGCGCGTGATATGTCTTGTAATGAAGGTGACACCGGTCCGGTTCCAATGGATAGAGAGTATTTTGTTGAGATGCTCCGGCTTTTGGCGGAGAAATTCCAGGCTGAGACAAAAGCCGAAGAACAAATTGAAATGGTCGGTACGGAACTGGCACAAACCTACGAAGAGCTGGTGCTGCTTCACAGGCTCAGCACAAATATGAAAGTTACTGAAGCAGATTCCAACTTCCTGCAGATGGCTTGTGACAGCTTGACTGAAATTGTTTCCGTTGAAGGTATCGCGATACTGCTGGAAAAGACCGTAGATGACGAACGGCATTGGGTCATAGCTGCGGGTTCGGGTTTGATTGACATGGATGAGCAGACGGCCGCTATTCTGCATAGCCGGCTGACGGATGATATAAACAGCGGCAAAGAAGCACTGCTGGACAGTGAAGTAGATTCGTCTTTCAGATACGATTGGCCGAGCCGAATAAATAATATTATTGCAGTACCTTTATTCGGCAAAAACAAAGCGGAATCTCATTTTGCGGGGAAAAATAACACCTGCAACTCTATTATGGGATTTATGGTTGCGATCAATAGAATCGGCAAACAGGATTTCGACAGTACTGATGTAAAACTGTTTAATTCGGTAGCCGGCGGTTGTGCCGTATTTATCGAGAATGGCAGGCTGTTTAAAGACCTTAAAGAATTATTCATCGGCTCTCTTAAGGCACTGACAAGCAGTATTGACGCCAAAGATACGTACACCCACGGCCATTCCGAAAGGGTTGCATTTATTTCTCGGTGGATCGCAGAACGTCTCTCCGAGCAGGAACCTCTGGAAGAAGAACAAATACACAAAGTTTATTTGGCCGGCTTGCTGCACGATATAGGAAAGATAGGAATTGAGGAAGCTGTATTGCGGAAGAATGGCAAGCTGACAGAGCAGGAATTCGGCCGTATCAAAAAACATCCGTCGATAGGAGCAGGTATTCTACGTGAAATACAGCAGATGCGCGATATTATGCCGGGTGTATTGTGCCACCACGAGCGAGTCGATGGCAGGGGTTATCCTAATGGTTTGGTTGGCGAGAAAATACCCCTGACGGGAAAAATTGTAGGATTAGCGGATAGTTTCGATGCAATGACGTCGAAGCGAACCTATAGAAATGCTATGACGGTGGAACAGGCCCTTGCGGAGATAGAAAGAGGATTGGGTACGCAGTTTGATGAGAAACTTGGCAGGATATTTCTCGAAAGTGATGTCTACAGGCTCTGGGATATTATACGGGATGGTTTCGGTGAAATTTGCGGCAGCAAAAATTCCGAGGAATATGGTACTGCTGCTGTGGGGACACTAATCAGATGAAAGTCAAAATACAAGATTATAGCAATGTTACGGTTGTTGAATTGCAGGGCGAGTTGGATGGCGATGTTGCCGAATTGTTTCAAAATACAATCACAAATATTATCGCTAAACATAAGACATGCATAGTCCTTGATATGAGCGGTGTTGGATTTATCGATAGCCAGGGATTGGAACAGTTGCTGTGGTCTCGCGACTACTGCAACGAAAACAAACGGGAGCTTAGATTAGCAGGCCTTGATGAAAACTGCATGAGAATTCTGGAAATTACTCAGCTTGAAAACGAATTTGACCACTATTCGGAACTTGCAGAGGCGGTAAAAAGTTTTGCATAGGCAAAATACTCGGACAATTGGATTGGTCCGGCAAGATACGAGATATGAGATATGAGCCAGATAGCAGTTGAAAATAAGATGCAGCTTGGGCAGTTATTACTCGCGCGTGATATCGTAACTGCCGAGCAGATTGAAACAGCTCTGGCTGAGCAGAAAGATAAAGGTCACCGCAAGCTGCTCGGCGAACTTCTGGTGGAGATGGGCTATTGTACGGAAAACCAGATAGCCTCGGCACTGGCTCAAGGCTACGGTGTGCCGTATGCGCAAGTTACCCCTAAGATATGTGATCCGAAAGTGATCGAGATATTACCGAGAGAATTTCTCGAAGAATACATCGTACTGCCGCTGTTTAAGGTTAATAATGTGCTCACGATAGCGGTCAATGAGCCTACAAATGTATTTTTAATAGACGAAATAGAGCGTATAAGCGGCTGTAAGGTCCAGATAGTATGTTCGACGAGCAAGGATATCAAGGCTACATTGCAGACATATTTGCCGGCCGCCAATGTTTTTGTCATTGACGACATTATCGACGAAGAGGGGCTGGAAGAGTTTGCGCTGATAGAAAATATCACCCAGGATATTGGCAATCTCGAGGAAATAGCCGGACAGTCACCCGTTGTAAAACTGGTCAATTATCTGCTTTATAACGCTGTGCGGGAAAATGCCAGTGATATTCATATCGAGCCTGATGATAAGAAGCTGAGAGTTCGATATAGAGTGGATGGCAGATTATACGAGAAGTTGTGTCCGCCTTATCAGATGCATTCTGCGCTTGTTTCCCGTGTCAAGATTATGGCCGAGCTGGATATTGCACAGCGGCGTCTGCCACAGGATGGTGGTATCCATGTGTTAGTCGAAGGCAGGCCGATCGATTTGCGTGTGTCCGTGATGCCGGGCAATTTCGGCGAAAAGGTTGTTATCAGAATCATCGACCCACAGAAGGTTCTTTTCAATCTTGAGTCACTCGGGTTCGTCTATGAAAATCTCCAGTTGTTCAGGCAGGTAATACAATCTCCGAACGGTATAGTTCTGGTAACAGGTCCGACCGGCTCGGGGAAAAATACTACACTTTACGCGGCATTGTCCGAATTAAACAATGAAGAGGTTAACATCTGCACAGTGGAAGATCCTGTGGAGTGTAATATAACAGGCATCAATCAATTTCAGGTAAACCAGGGCGCAGGCTTTCAATTTTCAACGGCCCTGCGGAGTCTATTAAGGCAGGACCCTGATATCATAATGGTCGGCGAGATTCGCGATGAAGCAACAGCCAATATCGCAGTACAGGCGGCGCTAACAGGCCACCTGGTCCTGTCGACTCTGCATACGAACGATGCGCCGGGTGCGGTGACTCGCTTGCTGGATTTAGGGGTTGCTCCCTATCTTTTGAGTGCTTCGTTGATTGCGGTCCTGGCCCAGCGACTTGTGCGGAAGATCTGTCCGAACTGTAAGACGGAGTATGAACCACCTGCGAGTATAAAGAAGGTCGTTGAAAAAGATCATGGAAAAATCGAGAATTTCTTTCGTGGCGTAGGTTGTAAGAAGTGCCGGAACACAGGTTATACCGGCCGAATTGCCATTCAAGAGCTGTTTGTGCCGAACGAGGAAATTAAAGAGATGATTAATGATCGGTCGAGCCTGAAAAAGCTGAGAAAAAAGGGACTCCAGAATGGAATGATTTCTTTGCACTCCGATGGAATTGAAAAGGTAAAAGCGGGAATTATATCTATCGAGGAAGTGTTAAGAACGACCCAGGAGGAACTATGATGCTCGTGATAGTGCTGAATGTGTTCTCTGCGAAGCGGGATAAGAAATTATGACTTTTCCAGCAACAAAATCTTCAGAAGTGTCTGATTCTACAAAGAATGGCCGCAAGTCAACGTCTGCAGACCGTAGGCAGGGGAAAAATGTTGACCGTTTCGGTACCTTCGATGAGGTGGAGCGTAGTTCAGGTTCACAAATGTCAAAGGATTACAACAGGGCCTTACAACAATCTGCGACTCTGGCAAGTTCGAATTTATATAGAGCTAAGGTCAAGCAGAGTGAGCTTATATTGTTCACGACTCAGTTGTCGGTGATGCTTGATAGCGGTGTCGTGCTAAGTGATGCTCTTGACGCTATAGCGGAACAGGCTGAGCACGGGACATTCAAAATGATAATTATGAATGTCGCTGAAAAGGTCAAGAGCGGCGATAATTTTTCGAACTCGCTGGCCGGGTATTCGAAAGTTTTTAATACGATGTTTATCAGCATGGTCAAGGCTTCGGAAGCTTCCGGCAGAATGGCGGAAATGCTCAACGTGCTCAGCGGTTATCTAAGCTTCGAATCCGAAACCCGCAAACGCATCAAAGGGGCTCTGACATATCCTTTCATTATGGCGCTAATGGCCGTGGCGGCGACAGGCACGTTGATGTTTTTTGTATTACCGAGATTTATGGGGATTTATGAATCAAGGGGAGCGGCGCTGCCAAAACTCACACAAATATTAGTTAGTTTCAGCAAAATCCTGGGGAATTTCCAGATAATGACCGGTGTCTTGACTGTGGCGATTTTTGCTTCAATGGGATTGTATTACTGGGCAGGAACATTGTCTGGTCGGCGTGTATTAGATTTCATTAAAATTCGTACGCCTGTGTTGGGAACAATGTTCGTTGATACCGTGGTAACTCGCAGTATGCGCATCATGGCGACAATGGTCAATACGGGCGTTAGCCTGCTCGACTCGATAGAAGTTATGCAGGGCTCATGTCAGAATTACTATTTTCAGCGGCTTTGGGTGGGGGTAGATGAAAAGATCCGGGACGGTTACCAGTTGTCGGAATCCATATTGATTTCACCGGGTAGCGAATTAATTGCGCCGGGAATTATCCAGATGCTTCGAGCGGGGGAAAAAAGCGGCAAGCTCGGTGAGGTCTGCGATAAAATATCAGTGTTTTACGAAAAAAAGCTCGAAGGTTCTATAAGAAACGTTATGGCACTGATAGAGCCGGTAATGATAACAATCATGGGTACGATTATTGGTACAATTGCAATAGCGTTGTTACTGCCGGTCTTCAGAATATCAAGCGTTATAGCACATTAGCAAAAAACAACTGGGGCCTATATCGAATCAATCCATATAGGCCCCGGAATTGTTCAATTCCTGTATACTAATAAAATCTGCGTTTACTATTCAGCAGCATCTCTCGGCCTGTACAGCCGGATATCGTCGAAGAACATCTTACCCGAACCGCCGGGGATCGCCATGTTGCCCTGGGTTCCCAGGCCGATCGCGATCCTGTCAACGTTGGTCAGCGTTATGCCCTGATCTGCAAGAGTCTGCATCGGGATGACCCACTCCGTCCACGTGTCGATCTGTGCTGCGGTCGGATCGTCATGGACCACTACAACAGGTGCTCCGGCACTGTTGGAGATCGCCACATAAAGCGGCTCTGCATCGTTGCTCGCGATACCGATATCCTGGTTCGCCCACTGCGGGCCAACCGTCCCGGTGGTCGTGACGTTGGAGAATACGGCTTCGCACGTCAGGGCGGCGTCGTGAGCTGTTACTGCCAATCCGATATAAACATTCGAACTCATCGGGATGTTCTCTGTGCCCTGCATCGTCCACGCCGAGCCGTTGGCTGAATGGTACGCCGTAAAGTTTCCGGACAAATCACGCTCGATCTTCACCCAGTACGGTGCAGTTATCGAGCCCGTATCCGTATTGGTGCTGGTCTGGCCCGTGCCGGGACGTCGCTGAAAGGAAACACCCGAACCAGGCGTCACAACCATCATCGTGTGTGCAGAGTCAGGATTGAGTGTCTCACGAATCATCACGCCGGCTTTTGCCCAGACGTTTGTGTTATCGATACTCTCAACCTTTGCGACCATCGAGCCGACACCAGTGAGCATTTTATAGGCAAAGTGGAACTCGTCGGCTTCCACGCCGTTCACCGCCCAGATATCGGCGCCGGATGCGGTCATCGTGTAGGTGCCGGCCGGCCCCTCGACGAAGCTGCCGACGGACCCCGGGTAGCCTCTGAAGCACAGCGACAATTCGGCAACGCCCTGCTCTGTCCAGTCACGCTGTTTCATCAATGTCAAGCCCGCTTCCGAATACTTCGAGTAGCCCGTCTTGTTATTGTCATAGCCGAACGGCATTGACTGGTTACCGCCATGGACAATAGTTTCCTCACAGGTAGAAGCAGTAGTTTCATCTCCCACTCCCGAGCCGCTACCGTTTCCGGCAAAGTAAGGAGCAACGCCCGGCGAGCCGTAACCCAGGCCATCATTCCAGGAGTACCATATCGGGTTGTCGGCATCATAATCCTCGAAGTCGTCTATGACAAAGAAATCACCCGTCGTAAAGCTCCAGACGTTGCCGGCCCAGGGACTGTCGGGACTGACGGCGTTGACCTCGTCGATCCGCCAGTAGTACGCCGTATTTAACATGAGCTTACCGGGATCGTAGCTCTCCTCACCAAGGACCTTTGACCCCTTGTACTCGGGCGAGGTTGTCGTAGCATTGGCCACGGCGTCCGCATCCGCGCCGAAGTAAACCTCGTGCGAAGCTGCAACAGCTCCCGCATCCCAGCTAAGAACCACCGACGGCTTTACGTCCACTGTACCATCAGCCGGATTCGGGCCGCTGACGGCGCCCAGAGTAGTGAAGCTCCAGACTTCACCTTTATACGTGTCTGTGCCGTCGAACTCATCGACGCGCCAGTAATAAGTCTTAGCCAGATTAAGCGGGCCGGGATTGTAATTCGGGGTACCATTAGGAACACCCATGGCGGCATTGCTTACCTCGTCGAAATCTTCGCCGAATACTATATAGTGCAGTTTCGTACCGAAACCTGCCGTCCAGTTAAGCTGCACATTCAGGTCGATAAACTCGGCACCGTTAGCCGGCTCGGGATAATACGCAGTCTTTGGTGGAATCGAGAAGCTCCAGACGTTGCCCTTCCAGGGACTGTTCGGCTCGGCTTCATTGACCTCGTCAATTCGCCAGTAGTAGGTAGTGCCCGGAACAAGGCCGTCGGGATAGGGATATCCCGGGAAGCCGGCGACAAAATATGTCAAGCTCTGGTTGCCCTGGTACGTATCGCCGGTGCCGTCGTTTACATCGTCAAAATTCTCGCCGATATACACATCGTGTGAGACCGCATAATCTCCCGGCCTCCACGAAATAGTCGCCCATGTATCGGCATACAGGGCACCATCCTCCGGGCTGGGACCAAGGGCGTAAGGATATCCTTTTCCACCTTCCATTGCAGCCAGAATCTCGGCTTCCGTCAGGGCGTGGTTGTAGATTCGGACCTCATCGAGGGTTCCGTTAAAGTAATGGGCGCTACCGTTACGATGCCCGATTCGCAGAGGAAGTCCCGGAGGAACGAGTGTTCCAGCCTGGGCTATTTCCAGCTCCATTTCTGCATTTACATATATCCTTGCCGCAGAACCGTCCCATGTCGCGCAGACATGCACCCATTCATTTGGAACTGTAATATTATTTGGTGTCTGCTGAGGAACATGTCCGCCGTCTAAGGAAAGTGTGAAATATAGGAATCTTGAACTTCGGTTAACAAATAATCCGTAATTTTCCCATGGGCCGTTTTGCTGCCCATTTGCCAGGATGCAAATCCATGTATCGCCGGCATCAATCCAATTTACCCATGCGGCAATTGTTACATTTTCTTCTATTTCGAGACTGTTTGAGGAGGGTACTTCTACATAATTGTCTTGCCCGTTGAACTGAAGAGCTGTTCCATATTTTCCAACACCCCACGTGGCGCCATTGATGGTCCCGTTGTTATCGTTGCCGCTTGTGTCATAGACAGCGTCCCCGGATCCCTCGTCAAATGTCCAGTAAGACACGAGGTCGGCTGAGGCATTACCTGCTATGCTCAGCACAAGAACGAAAGAAATTAGATAAACCGATTTTCTACACATAGTAGTCCTCCTTATATAAAACTCTGGATAATTACGCTTTGGCCAATCACCAAAGCGACCAATAATGTTTTTACCTGCGCTATGCTCCATCCATATAAATTTGCCGGCGACAACTTTATCCGGCCAGAGATCATCCGCCTCCTCAGGGAATCTCAATATGAACGATCAATTGAAAGGTGAAAACCGTAACTGCGAATGATACAACTCCGGCAATACCATTACTTTTTCCTTGGTTCTGCGCCTTTTAAAAAATCCCTGGAAAACTATAGAAATCTCAAACCGGAAGACCAAAAACAGCAGATGCCCGTCTAAAAGTAACAAAACCTCACTTCTTATATTTATATCAAATTAACTGCCTTTGTATCAAGGGAAAAATGTATTATTTTTAAGCATTTTGCGAACAATTCAAAGTAAATTAAGGATTCTTATTGGAAATGATGGAATCTTTACAATCAATTTCATGTCGGTTAACATAACAACTCGAAGGTAAACTCTTGCAGCGATGAATATATATCCGGAGAGAGCCATTCAGGACGAAAAGAAGCGAAGGGGGCAACTGAAGATATTTGTTGAAAGGGCCTGGAAGTGATGAAATACGTTCAGATTATACTGCTTGCGATGCTGTTATATCTGCCTTATTTGCAGGGAGGGTGTTCGAAGGCCTCACAAAGTGGCGTTTCCGGCACCGAACAAGCTGATCGCAGCGGTTATGAAAGAGCAGTAAATGAATCGGCGAGGAATATTCCTGTCGCCTACGATGTTGACGTAGTAGTTGTAGGAGGTACTTCGGGCGGTGTGGCCGCGGCGGTAGCAGCGGCTGAGCATGGGGCGAGAGTTTTTCTTGCCGCCGAACGTCCGTATCTCGGCGAGGATATCTGCGGCACGTACCGGCTCTGGTTAAAGCCGGGCGAAGTGCCGAGTCTGCCCCTTGCGAGGAAGGTTTTTGCCGAGCCGGACGTGCCTTTAGTGCCGCATAATTCCGTTGATTTGGTCTATGAAGCCGACAAACCGTTTGCTGCCATGCATAAAGACACGCAGCCGGCGTCGCTGCTCACCGACGGCAAATGGCACAGTGCGAGCACGCAAAGCGTTCAATATGACGGCGATGTGACTATCATTGCCGATCTGGGAATCGAACGTAAGCTCAAGAAAGTCCATGTCATGGCTTATCAGCGCCGCAGTCCCGGGCTCATAGGCGATTTCGAAGTGGAACGTATTAATGTTTCGGTGAGCGTGGATAAGCAGATCTGGAAGCAGGCCGCAGTAATTCAAAATGAGAGACTCAGCGAATCCCTTCCCGAGCCGTGGGGGCCCGTTGTGTTTTCGGCGCCGGTGACCGGGCAGGCCAGATACGTGAAATTCCACATCCAGAAAAGTCCCGATGTCGAGCGAGTGCTCTTGGGCGAGATTTTGATTGAGGATGAGAACTCCGCCGCCCAGGCAAATGAGCACTTGAGATTTCCTCCCACACCCATGCAGGTCAAGAGGACGCTGGATGAGGCGCTGCTCGAAGCTGGCGTGCAGTTTCTGTACGGCTGCTATGCAACGGACGTGCTTACAGATGATGACGGGAAACCGGCGGGAATTGTGATGGCCAATCGTTCCGGCCGGCAGGCTGTTAAAGCCAAAGTCGTTATTGATGCTACGCCGCGGGCATGCGTGGCCAGAATGGCAGACGCTGCTTTTGAGCCCTATCCCGCCGGATTGCAAACGTTTCGGCGTGTTGTAGTCGGCGGACAATTGCAGACCGGTCCGGGCATCAAGGGCAGGAAAATGCCCTCGCCGATCCCTGCCAGAGTCGGCCGGAACCGGGAGGCTGTCGAGTACACACTCGAACTGGCGATGAAGGACGGCTCCTTTGCATCCTTCGCCCGGGCCGAACAGATTGCCCGCGATAGAACATGGGATCCGGGCGTGGTGGATGCGTCGGAGACACTGTTCCAGGTCCCGCCGGATCCGGTCAAAGCGAAGAAAAGCTTGTCCGGTTCATGGCCCGGCGCAGAAAAGGTTAATCTGGATGTGTTCAGGCCCAGGGGCGTCGCAAGTTTGTTTGTGCTTGGGGGCTGCGCGGATGTATCGCGAAGAGCCGCCGAAGAGATGCTTCGACCTTTGGAGTTTATGAAAGCAGGCAATCGCATTGGTGCCGCCGCTGCTTTGCAAGTGAAAAACATGCCGGAGCCGCGAAACGTCAGGCTTCTCGACAAACCAGCGCCGGCGGCCGCTTCAGGGGATATTAGCGAGAATCTCGGAGGGATACGTTCGCAGACAAAAGGGCCTGAAAGCATATCCGCCGGCAAGCGTGCCGTGTCTGTGCTTGGAGAATATGACGTTGTGGTAATCGGCGGCGGCACGGGCGGCGCCCCGGCCGGCATTGCCGCGGCAAGACAGGGAGCCAGGACGCTTGTCGTCGAGTACCTGCACGGTCTCGGCGGCGTGGGGACGACGGGTCTTATCAGCAAATATTACTATGGCTATATCAAGGGATTTACGAAAGAAATTGATGATGGAATTTCCGGTTTCGAAGCAGATGCAAAGCCGCGAGGCGGCGGATGGAATATCGAATGGAAGAAACAATGGTATCGCAGCCAATTGCGTAAAGCCGGGGCGGAC
>JBARRE010000538.1:0-5399 GCA_049644065.1 Sedimentisphaerales bacterium
ATCTGCTGCGGCGTGACCGCCTTTGCGACGTTGGCTACTTCATCCATCATCTCCTGGTCGATGTGCAGCCGGCCCGCGGTATCGAGCACAACCACATCATAGCCGTTCTCCCGCGCGTGCCTGAGGCCATTCTTTGCAACCTTTACGGCGTTCTTGCTCTCTTCGCTGTAAACGTCGATACCAATCTGCTCGCCTAAAATTTTCAACTGCTCGATAGCCGCCGGTCTTTGCAGGTCGTCGGCCACTAACAGAGGTTTCTTGCCGCTGGCGAGGATGTACTTGGCGAGTTTTGCGGCGGTTGTGGTTTTACCACCACCCTGCAGACCGGCCAACATAATTACGGTAGGCCCGGGCGAGATATAATAAATCCGGCTATCTACCGGCCCCATCAACTTGGTCAGCTCGTCGCTGACGATTTTGACCATAACCTGGCCCGGATGAAGACTCTTTATCACTTCGGCGCCGAGAGCGGCCTGCGTTACGTCCTTGCAGAACTTCTTGACAACGTTATAGCTGACATCTGCCTCCAGGAGGGCTTTGCGGACCTCCCGCATGGCGTCCGAAATGTTCGCTTCGGTAATTCTCCCCCGGCCGGAAAGCGACCGGAAGACCGAGTTAAATTTTTCCGTCAATGACTCAAACATGACTAAATAATCTCTATTCCCGGCCCGAAATGCCCCATAATCGAGCATCGGATCCCAATAATTCTAACGAACCAAGTAATATAAAGCCCTGGGGCCGACTTTGCAAGGGTAAAATCTATCAGAGGCATTTTGACCTGGCACAAAAGCCTATAGATCATAAAATGAAGAAATCATGGCCATTAAAGTAGGTGGGAAACCGAAAATACAGCAGCGGTTGAGATCGAATTATAGCATTACCACCAATGATATGGTGGCACTGTGTATCGGACGATCATATCATCAAATCGGCGCCATTCGAGATGTCCATCAACAAAGAGGATATTGGTGCCGACGGGTTTAGCGCCGCGGCCCAGGTGGTTAGTGCGGTCGTAAATTTGCCAACGACTCCATAAACCTCCGGCGACCTCTATAAAGCTGGCCGTCTCGACGTCGGGGCCGGTGCTGAGGGTCGCATCCGTAATAAGCTCGGTTGCTGCCGGCTGTTTACAGGTAAGAGTCTTTACCCATTGTTTTTCCGGTTCTCCCTCGGGCAGCTCAGGTCTTCCCTGTACGGTGTCCATCATCCAGAAATAGCTAGTGACTCGATAGAGACCGTCACGTCCAGTTTGTGGTTCCACTACCCAGTCTGAATCGTCTGCTATGTCAGGATTCTGACCGAACTGCCAGAAGATGGCCATTTCCGGATCTTTTGTCGGGTCCGCGGGGCAATAAAACGTGCGTTTGTCGCCACCGGTATCCATAATATAGTCGGTTGTGCTGTAAGCGATATCCCACAGCCAGTATCCTCCCCGGTTGAGCGGCAGCTTGTTGTCGTTTTCTGAGCCGTACATAGTAAAACTTATGCCGATCTGTTTTTGGTTGTTGGAGCAGACAATTTTCCTGCCCTGCTCCCTGACCTTTTGCAGCGCCGGCATCAATATCGCCATCAATAACGCAATAATGGCAATCACTACCAATAGCTCTATTAATGTGAATCCTTGTCGTTTATGCATGGTTATACCCTGCCTTTTTTTGTACGAAACCGCTGAGAAACAACATATCAATATCTACCGTATTTCCGGCAACAAGTCAATGAAAAAACGCTGGTATATTTCTTCACTCAACATAAGACACGAGGATAAACCTGTTGCAGCAGAATTTACGCTTAGTACAATGGCCCGAAATGGATCGTTTAGGCAGGTTTTTTTGAACCAGGAAAGGAGTTGCCACACCATGAAACGAAAGAATGAACTTCAAAAGATTTTGCCGTTAGTTGTGCTTTTACTCGCAGCAGGTTTCTGGATTCCCGGACCGATGTATGCCGACGATTACGCAATCGGCGCCGACCTTTCCTTCCTGAAGCAGACTGAGGAGCGGGGCACCGTATTCAAGGACAATAGTCAGGCGAAGCCGGGGCTTCAAATCTTCAGGGACCACGGCTATAACTGGATCCGCCTGCGGTTGTTCCACACGCCCACAAGGTTGCCGAACGATCTCGATTACACTATCGCTCTGGCCAAAGAAGCGAAGAAACTCGGCTTCAAATTCCTGCTGAACTATCACTACTCCGACACCTGGGCCGATCCGGGCAAACAATACATCCCGAAGGCATGGGAGGGTAAGTCGCACGCCGAGCTGGTGCAGGCGGTGTTCGAATACACGCGGGATACGATCATTGCCTTTCGGGAAGCCGGCGTTCTGCCGGATATGGTTCAGCCCGGCAACGAAATCATCCACGGCATGCTCTGGCCGGATGGCAAGCTGCCGGACAATTGGGACAATTTTGCCGAGCTGATGAAAGCCGGGATAAACGGCGTCGACGCAGGCCGGGGTAACGCCCAACGCCCCCCGATCATGGTCCACATCGACCGGGGCGGCGACAAAAAACGGACAAAGGCTTTCTTCGACAAGTGGCATTCATACGGCGTCGACTACGATATCATCGGTCAGTCCTACTACCCCTGGTGGCACGGCACACTGCTCGACCTTCGGGAGAACCTGATCTTCATGGCCAACGAGTATCAGAAGGACATCATCCTCGTGGAAGTGGCATACAACTGGAGGCCTGCCGAATACAAAGACAAGCCGGCTCCCTTCCCCGAGACTCCCGAAGGGCAGCGGCAGTTCCTCGACGAGGTGCATCGGCTGGTCCTTAGCACGCCTCACAACAGGGGCAAGGGCATCTTTTGGTGGGAGCCTGCTGTAGCCGGCGGCCTGCGACGCCGGGGCATGTTCGACGACGATGACAACGCCCTGCCCGTCATCACGGTCTTCGACCGGTTCACTCGCAAATGATTTTGAGAACCTATGCACATCAGCCGGTTGAGCGTTTTTGGTGGTGAGCGACGTAGATGTCCAGGAGGCGGCGTATCATTTTCTGGTACTGAGTACGGTGCTTTTTGGCCTGCTTTTTGAAGAAGTCTATAGAATTCTTGCTCAGTCCGATTGTGACTTTGACTTGTTCTTCATTGAACGCCAATTCACCTGGAGACGGCAGGAAATCATCGACAACCCTGACATCGCCCAAGGGCTCATCCGTGTATTTTATTTTCTTTTTCATAAATTTTCTTTCCCTTTCCAACAACCCGCCCCGATGATCCTAATAACACCTTTGAGGTAATTGAAGCGGACTGTCAGGATACCATCAGCCCCCTTACCGAAGCAGTAGTAGCGTTTTTCAGCCCTGCTGTGACTAACGTCTTCTGCAATCACACGATCCGGATATCCAAACGCATATTGTGCCGTTGTGAATGCAACTCCGTGCTTGTCTTGATTCTCTCGGTCTTTTCCGGAATTCCATTCAAAATGGATTTTCTTCGTATTTATACTTTATCGACAATACAGATTAATAGCAATATATTTATACATTATATTGTATGTCTAATAAAATGGGAACAGAATATTGAATTAGTGTTCCAACTGAAGTTAATTGCTACAAATTCAATAAAAACATGAGTTTATATTGATGCGGCTTTTGTCTTGACGTATCTGTTACTCTTACTGAAAATTTCCTGAAAATAATGCTCGCAGGCCGGAGGCAATAAGAGTATACTATATAAGATGTGGGGTTGCGATGGCTTTCAACGCCCCGAAGCTGTTTTTCGGTAATATCCGGTATTTGTTTGATCACGAAGAGTCCAATAGGAAGGTGTTTGAATTATTTAAGGAGGAGTATCATGGATAAGAGACTCATTCTTTTTGCGGGACTGGCCGTTCTTTTAGTAATCGCGTTCGTTGTAATCATTGTCAGTAAAGTCAACAAGCCGCCAATAGCCGAATCGGTCAGTGTAACGACCAAGGAGGACACGCCGACGTCGATTACTCTGGCGGGCAGCGATCGTGATAATGATCCGCTGACATATAGTGTTATCACGGAGCCGAACCATGGACGTCTGACCGGGACGGTGCCCAACCTGAGCTATCGTCCCGAACAGGATTTCCACGGGCAGGACAGCTTTACATTTGAAGTCAGCGACGGCAAGGTCGACAGCGTTGCGGCAACCGTTTCGATTATTGTGGCATCAGGCAACGATCCGCCGACAGCCAACGATGATAGTGCGGCGGCACAGGAAGATACACCGATAGTAACGATCGATGTGCTGAAGAACGATACCGATCTTGACAAGGATCGGCTGGTGGTCATTAACGCCACCCAGGGCCGCAATGGCTCGGTCACGATAAACACCGACAGCACGCTGACGTATGCCCCAAACAGGAACTTCTCCGGAAATGATACTTTCACCTACACCCTGAGCGACGGCAAAGACGGGACCGACAAGGCTTCCGTGAATGTGACAGTCAACGCTGTCAACGATGAGCCGTCTATTACATCAAAACCTGTCGAGACGGCCAGGGTCTGGGCGCCATACACATACGGCGTTGTTGCCAAAGATCCCGACTCGGGAGATAAGCTGATTTATTTCCTGGCCAAAAAACCGCAAGGTATGACTATAAACGAAGCTACGGGATTAATCGAGTGGAGGCCGACGAGTTCCCAGGCCGGGACCCATGATGTGATGGTCAGGGTCGCAGACAACTATAAAACTCGGGCCATGGATACTCAATCGTTTACGATTACGGTCACGTCGCTGGACTCACCTTTGAAAAATACGCTGACCGTTACGGATTGCTTCAACCAGAAAGGCAAAGAAAAGTTGTCGGCGAAAGACAAGATTCCCGTTGTCCTGGCCAGTGACGACGAGCGGCTGGAAACACTGCCGCGTTCATACACATGCTATCGTTTTTCCGATCCTTCAATTCCGGAAGGAGCAGCCGTTGTCTCGGTCGTTATCTTTGTAGAGCATTTTGAGGACCCATCGTTCACTAAAGGCAAATTGGCATGGTCCGTCGGAACGGGTTGGCCGACCAGGCCGGAAGTCTGGGCAGCCATCGAGGCTCCGGTCCGGCAGGGACAGGGCAGTGAAGCGATCGATTCATGGGACGTTACAAGTGCCGTGGAAACGGCCGAAAAAATCAATTCCTTTCAGTTTCAGGTTCAGAATAATGACACTGCTGGTCCGAGAAAGACATCGCTGGATTACATTTATGCTGTTGTTGAATGGTATTGATTTTAAATAGACCGTTGCTGGGAAATTGCATTTGGCATTTGCAAAAATATCGCGTATAATATTAGTAGAGCAAGCGTGAGGAAGAGGGCAGCGGGGGGCGAAAAATGCCGTTTGGCATCATAATACTCCTTTCTTCAATGGGGGGCTGGTCATCAGGGTCAGCCCTCAGTTTTTTTGCGCGCTCATAACCTCATCTTCAAGTCAAATC
>JBARRE010000539.1:0-9404 GCA_049644065.1 Sedimentisphaerales bacterium
GGGAATTGTCGCCATCGCGGCACAATCGCTGAGACTGACGGCCATCGCTTTATACCCGGCCTGCTCTATTGTCACTTGCCCCAAGTCGAAATGAACGCCGTCCAGCAGCATATCCGTCGTGACAAGAACTGACTCATCGCCCAACCTTATCTGGGCCATATCGTCGCCGATGCCGATTGGAAAATCTGTAGCTGATAAGCGACTCTGGTTTGCAAACCAGGCAGTAATTTTGTCTTCGCCGGCACTCATCGCTACCCCAACTGCCTGTTCCAGTATTCAATCTGCTCTTTCGCCTGCTTCGGCCCGGCCGAACCTTCCGTTACGTATTTTCCTGCAACATTCACGGCGCCAAGATTTTCATACACATCGGGCTCTATCAGGCCCGAATACTTTTGGAACTCGTCCAGTGTAAGCTCGGCCAGCTTCTTTTGCTGCTTCTCACAATCAGCAACCAAAGAGCCGACAACGCCGTGCGCCTCGCGGAAAGCTACACCTTTTCCAACCAAATACTCAGCCAAAGCGGTTGCATCCAAAAACCCTTCATCCAGGCCGGCCGAAATCCTCCTGGTATTGAACTTCGTATGTGAAACAATCGCACAAGCCACATCCAGGCAAGCCTCCACCGTATCGGCAGCGGAGAAAACATGGATCTTGTCTTCCTGCATATCTCGATTATAGCCCGACGGCTGGGCCTTCAAAATGGTCAGCATCGCCATCAGCGAGCCATAAACAGAACCGGTCTTGCCCCGAATCAGCTCAAGCAAATCGGGATTGCGCTTCTGCGGCATCATACTCGAAGACGTGCAGTAGGCATCGTCAATCAACACAAATCCGAATTCGTTCGACGAGTAGAGTATCCAATCCTCCGCAAGGCGGGACAGGTGCGTGGCTATCATCGCGCAATCGAAAATAAATTCAGCGCAAAAATCCCTGTCGCTGACAGAATCGATACTATTATAGCTGATATCGGAGAAACCGAGCTGCCTGGCCGTGCTTTTCCTGTCCAGAGGCAGAGTAGAGCCGGCCACCGCCCCACTGCCTAACGGCGAAATATTCAGCAGGCTGCCGCAGTTCTTCAACCGAATGAAGTCGCGTTCGAACTGCTCGGCGAAACTCAAGATGTAAGAAGCAATCACAATCGGCTGGGCACGCTGGAGATGCGTATAGCTCGGCATAACATCTTCGGTATATCTGTCGGCCGATTTGACGAGAGCTTTCTGAAGCAGCGTAATCTTCGCCTGCAGAATCTCTATCCTGTCGCGCATCCAGAGTCTAATATCGGTCGCCACCTGGTCGTTACGGCTTCTGCCGGTATGTAGTTTCTTGCCGGCCCGGCCTGTTTTCGCAACCAGAGCCGCCTCGATTGCCATATGAATATCTTCATGCTGCTTTTGGAACTTGAACCGACCTTCCGCAATTTCCTCACTGATTTCGATCAGCCCATCTTTAATCTGCTTAAACTCATCTTTAGTAATCAGCTTCTGCTGAGCCAGCATCTGCGCGTGAGCGATCGATCCGACAATATCATACTTGTAGAGACGCATATCGATAGACAGCGACTCCACAAAATCGACCGTCAGCTCATCAGGCTTACCGGCCAATCTCTTTTCCCAGCTTTTTTCTGCCTCGGCCATTCTATTTGCTCCAAAAAAATCCCATAGGCGCAAATCATACGCCCCAATATTTCCTGTGTCAACCCTCAGTGCGGGCTAATTACCTAACCCTTGGGAATTTAAAGACCACGGGAATAAGATGCTCTGATGCATACACCACGTTAGATTATTAGCCTGAAATTCTTCAAAGAGACGGCAATACTCAATTTCAGCCTTGCAATCAAATTTATATTTAATTATGCTGCAACCATGAATATGTCACAGAGATTTCTTATAACTAATTGTAGATTATTTGACGCCCCAGAGGATAAACAAACCACCTCTGTCCTCATAGAAAACGACGTTATCACGCAGATAGGTCAAGTTGATTCCACAATTACCTACGACGATATACTCGATGCACAGGGCCGTCTTATTGCCCCCGGCTTCATCGATGTTCACATCCAGGGTGCCGGCGGCGCCGATATACTCGATGCAACGCCGGAAGCTCTGGAAGCCATCTCACGAACCTGCGCCCGATTTGGAACCACCGGTTTTCTTGCCACAACAGTATTTAAGCCAAACCAGGACAATCGGCACCTTGCGCTTGCCGCCGAATATGTCGACCGGGACCTCGGCGGGGCTAATCTGCTCGGTATTCATCTCGAAGGTCCTTTCATCTCGCTTGAAAAGAAAGGGATGATTCAGCCCGGATGTATATGTCCGCCGTCGGTACAGGTTCTCGATGAAATCCAGCGCATTACGGACAGCCATCTCAGTATGATGACTATCGCACCGGAACTGCCCGAGAGCCTGGGAACCATCCGCTCTCTCGTTGACTCTAATATTATCGCCTCTTTCGGCCACTCTAATGCAACCTGCGAGCAAACTCTCGATGGATTCGACGCCGGTATCTCGCATGTAACGCATCTGTTCAACGCAATGCCCTCGATCCACCATCGGTCGCCGGGGCCGCTGGTGGCTATCTTCCAGACTGAACACATAACCGCCCAGGTTATTACTGATGGTGTTCACATTCATCCGGCCGTTCTGAATTTCGCTTATGAAAAGCTCGGGCCGAATCGTACATTCCCAATTACCGACGGCATGCAGGCTATCGGCCTTGGCGACGGCATGTTCGTCTACAATGGCATCGAATACGAATCCAAAGCGGGAGCGGCAAGGTACAAAGACGGCACTCTTATCGGTACCGCGATCGGCTTCAGCCAGATACTCGAAAGATTCATAGCATTCACAGATTGCCCGCTCGATACCGCGATTCGAATGGTCACGCAAAATCCAGCCGGTCTGCTAGGTCTTGAAAACAAGAAGGGCTCAATCGCTGTTGGAAAGGATGCCGACCTTATTCTGCTCGAAAATGACCTTTCTGTTCACACAACTATCGTAGCAGGTAAAATTGTATTCCGGAAATAGGGTGATTTGCGATTTCTGCCTGAGTAAAATTAGGGAGAGTTGGAGGAATTAGGAAAAGTATACAAAAATGGGAGAGCCGCAAATGGGCTCTCCCTTTGCTTATGTAGCTCTTTCCTTTTTTACGCCAGCCCTTCATTACCATGCCTGAATTACGATCTAACTTGCGTGCGATATCAAAGATAGGCACAGTAATTTTCAGACTAACATGGCCGCATTGGTCATTTGTCAGAGCCACTCATTTATCAATCCAATATTATCCATCGGCAAACTTTGTTCCAAATCTTGAATTTTTTCGAAGATTCCTTTTGAGATATTTCGTGTGCCGATTCTCTGCCGAAAAACAGCTTGAATATAGCCCGCCCGGACTATAAGATTATGCTATAATCTTGTAAAAATACCGACTGTGTTTATCGGAATGAATTAATATTTATGAGTATAAAAGTTCTTGGAATATCGACAAGCCCGAGGATTAAGGGCAACAGTGATTTGCTTTTACGCAGGGCTTTAGCCGGTGCCGAGTCTGAGGGCGCAAATACCGAATACCTGCGTTTACCCGATTATAAAGTAAGCCCCTGCATCGAATGTAACGCCTGCTACGCAACAGGCTTATGCAAAGTGCAGGATGATTATCAGCAGCTCCT
The DNA here is from genome assembly GCA_049644065.1 of Sedimentisphaerales bacterium. Classification (GTDB taxonomy): domain Bacteria; phylum Planctomycetota; class Phycisphaerae; order Sedimentisphaerales; family Anaerobacaceae; genus JAFGPJ01. The sequence goes on from JBARRE010000539.1 coordinate 3,668, forward strand.
GAAAAAGATACTTAACGCCGATCGCATAATTTTCGCTACGCCGATATTCTTTATGACCGTTTGCGCCCAGGCGAAAATGCTTATTGACCGCTGCCAGTGCCTTTGGGCACATAAATATGTGCTTAAAAAAGAGCTTATCACTGCCGGGAATGATCGCCGGGCTATGGTTATCGCCGTCGGGGGATCAAGAAGCAAAAAACAATTCGAATGCGTTCGATTGACTATGAAATCTTATTTTGATTCGCTTCAGGTGCACTATGCGGCTAATTTGTTCGTCAATAAAATCGATGCCCTCGGCGATATCGAAAAACACCCTTCGGCACTCAATGAAGCTTACCGGCTCGGCAGTCTGTTGGTCAACGCCGGCACGCTGCCATCAGATAAACCAATCGATATCGAATTGACCTGATTATCATCAGACCGAGAGCTTCATTACGGATTGTTTATTAACTATTTTGGCACTCTTGTATGCTCTGGCTGCTTCTGAAGATTATCACGTATTTTTTGATAAATCAGCCTTGATTTCGTCTCACTGCCGAATACGCCTATTCTAATAGACAGCTCCGTCGTTTTCTCCGCCGCTGACTTGAGCCTTATCGTAATCTTCTTATCTTGTGCATCATATGTAACAATCTCTGCTCCCAATGCATCCTTCGATTTTCTCGTTGGTAGCAGCTCAAGCTCTTTCAGCGCCTTTAAGCTCGCCTCGTATACATCATCGATACTCTCGGACTCTATGGACTCCAGATCCCCCCGGACATATGCTACGGTGCCGGCGGCTCCGATCCCAACGGCGGCAATCATACAACCTTCGTTCAGTACCAGCGTACCGATAAGCAGAATTATTAGAAAGACCTGTTTCTTTCGCATTTTATCTCTCCTTTTTTGCCGTACAAGATTTTATCTACAATCTGATTTGAGAATATCGGATTCTGACATAACATTTTCGACTCTTTAGCTCTTCCAGATAAGGAAAAACAAGATAATTGCAGGAAGTATTTCTCATCAGCAAGATAGATATTATCCTTGTGATTCGTCATATATCCGGAGCGTAGCGGAAATCATTTTGCTGACCGAGTAGTTCTCCCTCAAATAATGTTGTGCATTTCCGGCGATTTGACGTGCGAACTCCCGCCTGTCCAACAGCCGTTGCAGAGTACGCATGATACTGATCTCGTCATTCGGATCAAACACAACAGCCGTCCGATCCTCAATTATAAGGTCATCGACACCACCGGTGCACCCGGCAACAGCGGCACCGATACTCATCGCCTCTAATAATACAGGATCAAAGACATAATTTGGCTTGGGCTGAATGAATATGTCACCCGCGGCAAGAACCGAACGCCAGGGCATATGCCGCGGCACAATGCTGACAATCTGCAGAAGACCCAATGCAGACAGCAATTTCCATAATTGTCTCTCTGCCCGCCCCCCGCCTACTATCACTGTCATAAATTCATAACCGTCAATCATTAAACGCCTGATTACGCTAAACATATTCTCAAAGTCATCGGCCTTATCCAGAGGATCTGTCATCACCATGGTCGCAAGCCGGGAAGCCTCAGAAAAACATCCACTGCCTTCTGCCGTGAACGTCCCTATATTTATCTGTTCGATCAGGTCGGCAAATCGGGGATAAACGCTTGCGATATTAGCAGCGATACTTTTAGCTGGAACAATAATTTTCGCACAATGTTTTGACGAAATGGAGAGATGGCTCCATCGCTTCTGCAGCGAATTTACCATCAACACGTAAGGTAAATCTAATCGATGAGCGAATTGCTTTGTAAGTGACGCCTCGCTTTCGCACAAACAATGCAGAATAGTAGGCTCGAATTTAGAAAGCCTCTCAGTGAGCAGCCTGGTATTTATATGCCCCATCAAAGGCAAATTAAAAACCGGATGATTGATAACCTCAGCAACACCGGTGAATACAGTACCTGGATTAAATCCGGGCGGACAAATCAATGCCACTGGAATTGACTCATCGGCCAAACCAATCAGTAGACGCTCAAGGAATATCGAATATTCGCAGATAGTATGCTCCGATGCAATCAGAGCTACCCGAAGCGATTTCTTTTTGCCATTTTCCAATGCCAAGCTCTTCCGCTCCTAATAATCCAGGTCACGAGATGAACAATATATTATCGCAAAGACACCCTTTTAGCCATCGCAAAATTTGTCATTACCTCGCATAGCTGTCCCCATAACATATATGCTTGTTTACACATTGTTGCCGATCTTCTCAATAATACTGTCATGGTGAAAGATTTGGGTAAGAAGGCAAAGGAAATTGTCAGAGAAAAGATCTTAATCACACGGCTGCCTTCATACTACCTTTACATGTTAAATTCCATATTGAAACAATCCGGCAAATCATCTCGATTGAGCCTGACAAGGCCGAAGTTTTCCGGGTGGTTAAGTTTGTTAGACTTGCGTGATTTGTTTTGTCAGGTCGTTCAGCAATGCGTTCATTTTAGGATCGGTATCCTTGGCCTGATTTATCTTGCCGCAGGCGTGCATCACTGTCGTATGGTCGCGTCCGCCCATGTGGCCGCCGATTTCTTCGAGGCTGTGCTTAGTCAGATTCCTCGCCAGATACATACAAATTTGACGCGGCTCAGTAATGCTCTGGCTGCGCTTTTTGCTTTGCAAATCTGTAAGGCGAACATCAAAATGTCTCGTTACCACCTCGGCAATATCAGAGATACTTATATGTTTTGACGTCGCCTCGATTTGCCCCTCTAGTGCTGTCTGGGCCAGTTCCAGGTCAATTTCCTGGCCGGTAGTCGTCGCTACGGCGTAAATGCTGGTCAAAGCCCCTTCCAGCTCCCTGATATTCGCGTGTACTTTGCGGGCAATGTATCCGGCTATTTCATCGGAAATATTCAGGCCCCGAACGTGGGCCTTCTTCTGCACGATAGCGACACGTGTCTCATAGCTTGGTGGATCAATTCTGGTCACCAGGCCCCAATTGAATCTGCTGATGAGACGCTCCTCAAGTGAAGGAATCTTACCCGGCGGGCTGTCGGCACTAAGAATGATTTGTTTGCCGTTGTTATAAAGGGCGTTAAATGTATGGAAGAATTCCTCCTGGCTGTGCTCACGTTCCCGCAGGAACTGAACGTCGTCGATTATCAGCGCATCGACGGTGCGAAACTGGCTCTGAAAGCCGGCCGTATTTCCTTCCTCGATCGCCCTTATAAATCTGTTTACGAAATCTTCACAGCTCAAAAATTGGATAACTGCATTATTAAGCCTTCGCTGGGCTTCGAAACAGACGGCATGCAAAAGATGTGTCTTTCCCAGTCCGGAATTTCCGTAGATAAAAAGTGGATTATAAGTATTGCCGGGCGATTGGCTTACAGCAATACAACTGGCGTGAGCAAGACGGTTGCTCGGCCCAACTACAAAATTTTCAAAAGAATAATCGGGATGCAGCCTGAGACAGGGTTGGCGGCGTTGATCGCTGCTTTCGATTTTTTCGCTGGCGTCAACAGTGAAATCCAATGTGACAAGATGACCCGTTATTTGTTGGGCCGCACGGGTGAAGCTGCTCTTGCAATTATCCTGCAAAAATTGAACGGTTGCCTCATCGGGACAGCCTATTCGGAGCGAGCCGCCGTCGAAATGCAAAGCAGCTAATTTCTCGAACCACTTACGTGTGTTGGCAGGATCAAGTGCTTTTGCACGCTCAAGTATGTCATCAAATATTTCTTCAACTTCCGGAGTTGCCACACCGCCGTCCTTTGTGAATCGATGTTCTATGCGAAAAGCGACTGCCTACCAGAACATCCATGTTAGATGATTTCCATTTTACCCTGCACGAATCACGCATGAGTCTATACTCAAAAAGCGCAGGACGATAGTAGAAATCTAACCAGAACCGCCCAACTTGTCAAAGAAAATTTTTTCTCGTAACAAAAACAGGAAATTCCAACTTCTTCTAACCGTATCGACTTTCGAGATACGAGGCACCTGACCTGTCCTGGACTTAATCGAAGGATATGAAATACGCAACATTACTCAGTGAGGAGTCACGAAGATATTTTAAAATTAATCCGACATTTATTCATTATTTTCGTATAATATATAACAAAATTAGTATATCGTATGCTTGTCCTGAGTGGAATCGAAGGATCGTATGTTGTATGGAGAATTGTAATTAGTTTAAGCCAATAGTAAATCGTAATTAGAATATCCGGTGGTTCTCCGGCCGGTTGATTTTGCAAAACAAAGCCAATTTGCCAGTGGCGGAAATTAATACAATCTCAGTATTAACAAAGGATTATGAGGTTTTTATACTCCATGAGAGCCAAAAAAACAAAGCCAATTTCAGAATCCCATCCCCCTACCAAAGAAACGGGAAGAGGAAAGGGGACTTGAAATTATCTCAAATCCCGATACTATCAGGGCTGAGCCGGAACCGTTTGGAAGCATAAAAGTTGCTTCTAACGTGAATTTAGAATGAATCTTTATAAAAAGGCAAACAAAGATGGGAATCTTCACTAAAACAGCGGGATTTTTCAAAGACAGGTTAGGAAAAACACGTGCTAAAATCAGCTCTTCGCTCTCTTCAGTGCTGAGCCTGGGCAGAAAGATTGACGAACAACTGCTCGACGAGCTGGAAGAAACGCTGATCCGCGATGACATCGGCGTCGAGACAACGGAAAAGCTGGTCTCAGAACTGCGAGAGGCTTATCGCAACAAACAAATCGCCGCAACCGACGATATTATACCGTTCCTCAAGGAGCACATAAAAAGCTATTGGCCTAACCGCGACAGACAGCTACGCATTGCCCAGACCGGCCCGACCGTTGTACTTGTTGCCGGCGTCAACGGCACCGGTAAAACCACGAGCATTGCCAAACTCGCGTATATATTCAACAAAAATAATAAAAAGGTCATTGTCGCCGCCTGTGATACTTTCCGTGCCGCCGCCGTTGAGCAATTGACTATCTGGGCCGAGCGGATTGGCGTACAAATCGTCAAGCATCAAAGCGGAAGCGATCCGGCGGCCGTTGCCTTCGATGCCTGCGAAGCGGCCCTCGCCAGAGGCACGGACATCCTGATTCTCGACACAGCCGGCCGTTTACACACAAAAAAGGACCTGATGCAGCAACTGACAAAAATCCGTGATGTCGTTGCACGCAAAATCCCGGACGCCCCGAATGAGGTGTTACTGGTTCTCGATGCCACGACAGGCCAGAACGCGATCTCCCAGGCGAAATTGTTCACCGAAGCGATTAACGTTACCGGCATATTCTTAGCCAAACTTGACGGCACGGCACGCGGTGGAATTGTAATCGCCATTAAAGACCAGCTCGATATCCCGGTAAAATTTGTCGGTTTGGGCGAAAAACCTGAAGATATAGCGGAGTTCGACCCGGCCACGTTTGTGGAGGCATTGTTTACCTAACGAAGCATTTCGGAGGAACGAAAAATGAAAACATCGGGAGTCAAAGCATTAAAAGCAGGTTTCGTGCTGTTAGCCTGCTTACTAACTATCATTTTATCCGGCACTATTTTTGCCGACGAAAGAATAGTGCAATACCAGCCAAAGGTCGGCCCGCTGCTCTGGCCCTCGGAACCTCCCGAGGACATTCCCTTCGAGCAATCCAAAGAACTCGCCGGGATATTATTTACCGGCGTGCACAGCGATTATCGAGCCGCCGACACGTGGTATCCTTCCTGGGCCTCCGACGACAATTTATATTCTCCATGGACGGACGGG
>JBARRE010000540.1:0-6485 GCA_049644065.1 Sedimentisphaerales bacterium
TCAAATCCACGGTATCGCCGGTCTTCCAGATTCGTTTCAGTTCCACGTAGGAGCCGGACTTTTGCAACCGTCGGTCGGCGATCCGGCGGCCCGATTCCGGAACGTCATGAAGAGGAGCAATCAGATCCTCGGATACGGCCTGACCGTTAACTTTTACGTTGAAACCCTCACCCGCCCAGCCCGGACGGCGCAGGGCAAGCACGAATTGCCTTGGTGACTCCAGTGTGAGTTTCAGTGTCGCCGATTCGCCTTCGGGAAAGTCGGTGTCCATCTGCAATTTGACTCCCCCTGCGGCCCACTGTGCGGTAGATGGTGCGTATATATTCACCCACAATTTGTCGCCGGACTCGTAGTAAATCCCGTCGGCGTGCAGGGCGTGGCTTTCCATGCCCGTCCCCACGCAGCAGGTAAAGCTGTTGAACATGTTTGCGTATTCATGCCGGACTGACCGGCCTACAGGAACCATGTAGCATGTCCTGCCGTCTTCGGGATCGATGGAGGCCAGAATATGATTGAATAGAGCCCGTTCGTGGAATTCGGCGTAGTGGGCATCGGGTCTCAGTGAGAAGAGCCGGCGGGTCAGCTTTAGCATGTTGTAAACGTTGCACGTCTCGGCGGTGCGTCCGTCGATGCGGTCGCTTAGCATGTCGGGCTTGCCGAAGTATTCGTCTTTGCCGTGGCCTCCGGTGGCGAAGCTGTGGTGCTGAACGACCGTGTCCCAGAAAAAGCCGGCGGCGATGATGTCGCCCGGTTCGCCCGCATAGGCATAGCGGTCCGCCGAGCCGATTAGCTTGGGTACCTGTGTATTGCCGTGTTTTCCTTCGAGGATGTCCTGATGACGTTTAAGCGGCTCGATGAAGGAGCGATGTTCGAAACGGTAGGAAAGGTCCAGCCAGCGTTTGTCGTCTGTGTCGGCGTAGAGGTCGGCCAGCACTTCATTCATGCCGCCGAACTCGGCGTTCAACATGAGTTGTACCTGGGCTTCAGTAAGCTTGGAAAGGATCCTCTCTATCCATTCGGCGACCTTGATCTCGACTTCGATCGCCGTGCGGTTGCCGGTATAGCGATAGGCATCCCGCAGACCCGCGAGCGTCTTGTGCAGAACATACCACGGCACCCAAAGCCCGTTAAGATCGAAACCGCCCGAGCGAATATCTCCCCGGGCCACTGCGTCAAAGCACTCCCGAGCGCCTTCCTGGGCACTGAGATAGCCGTCGCCGTGCTTGTCCTGGACTTCCTTCAGTTCCCTGACTATATAGTCCGCATGCTCCTTGAAACGTGCATCTCCCGTCGCGGCCCACATCAGGCTTACCGCCGAGAGGTAATGTCCGGCGATGTGACCCGTGAGATTTCTTCCTCCGCCGTCCCAACCGCCGTAAGGTTTGGCCTTCGGCTCTAAGCCCGCACGCTGACGGTAGTATGCAAGCATCCGATCGGGTTCAAGCTCAAGCAGATATTTCGCGTCAAGGTCTTGCGCCTGCTTGAGAGGCCCGCCGAGCAGCCGCACGTTACTTAAATCCAGGGGGCGAGCCCTGATGCGCTCCTCGTGCGATTTCGCCGCGGCAGAAGTCTGAGAGCAGAACGTCAGAGCAAATGACATGAGCGTTAGAACGTATTTCTTCATAACAGTCTCCCTTAGATGCAACCGTGCACTGTGTACAAACTTGACTGGACTGATTGCTCATGTCGAATTATACTCGTTATCCTTGAAAAACGCAAAAACTTTGCGTAGGATTCGGGCTGTGATCAGGTACCGATCAATTTGATCTCTCTTTGGAGAAAAGCTATGAGACTCAAAGCTGCAACACACACTATGATCACAATTTGTTTGGTCACTCTCGCCCAATCCGGCGCAATTGTGGCTCGTCCGGGGGTGACTGCACCGCCTGAATCATTTTTTGAAAAGGTTCGCGAAAGTGACAGACAGGCGGCACGAGAGTTTTACAAAAAGCATATCGATGTTAAGGGCATGCCGGTCGCAGCCGCTACAGAAGTTGCGGACCTGGCGCTTCAGCGCGCCTATGAGATTGTCACACATATGCTGGCCGGCCGGCCCGATGTGCTCGAAGCGATGGTCGACCGGGGTATGTATCTGGTCATCATCGGCAAAGATCAGGTCTATACCGATTTGCCCGAAAACCGCAACGCCCGAAATCCGGATTATCTCAACGAGCGTGTTCGCGGCACCGGCGGCCTTCCCACCAGCTTTGGCGAGGAGAATCTGCTGAGCTTGCCCGTCGACCGCTACGACGACGAGAGTATCGCCGTGCATGAATTCTGCCACACAATCGACAGCACGCTGAGGAGAATAGATCCGACGTGGAGAGATCGCAAGGATGCCGTATACCGAAATGCGGTAAACAAAGGTCTCTATAAGGACACCTACGCCATCGGAAATTCCGGCGAATACTGGGCCGAGATCGCCCAGGCTTATTTCGACTGCAACCGCGTCAACAACTGGAACCACGGTCCCATCGGCCGGCGCGAGCAACTCAAGATTTACGACCCGGAGGGATACGAGCTGGTCAGAAGCACGTTTAACCTGGGCCCCGATCAGGACTGGCGTTATAGCTGGCTGCAGATTCTGCCGAATGTTGAAACGCCGCCGTCCAGGTTCAATATTGATCCCTATTATACGAAGTTCACCTGGGCGCGCGAGTTCACCGTTCTCGGGCGGCAGGCCAGCGACGAGGCCCTGCTCAAAGCCAATGACACAATCCGCAAGATGTTCGCCTATCGCCATGACATCCTCAAGGCATTCATCGCCGACGGTGCAAAGCTGGTCGTGCTGGGCCCGGAGGAGAGCCTGTCCGATTTGCCTGAGTATAAGGAGATGGCGGCACAGAACATTGATCACACGGCGAGGTTCCTGGATTACTCGCCCGAACTCAAACTGCTGGTTGTGGACCAGGAAAAAGTGCTGGACGACCTGAATGATCCTTATGCTACCGGTTGCCAGGTCATCCGCGTCTTTGCCAGGGCACTCTATCACTTAACGGGCACACGCCCGGTCGATCCCAACTGGGACAGCAGGGGGCGAGACGTCCAGCAATATGAGCTGCGCGTCCGGCGAATGGACATCCGGTTCGACGAAAAGCTCAAAGAACTCTACGATGGCGCTATGAGCATTGGCTTATGGAAAGGCACAGCCGCCGCCGGCAATCGCGTGGAATATTGGGCCGAGGGCGTGCTGGCATACTTCGACGCAGCCGGCGCGGTCGCAGCGCCCAATGATGCCGACCACCCAATCGCCACGCGCGAGACGCTTAAGCAATACGATCCCGGCTTGTTCGCCCTTGTCCAGGAGACCATGGCCTATAAAGGAAAAGTGGACTGGCGTTACCGAAAGTAAGGATTTCCGGCCAAAGCCCGGCGATTGGCTTTGTTTGGCTTTGTATTTTCGCCGTCTCGACCCATCAAAATCTCCATAAACCATTGATATTATTGACTTAACGTTATTTTACCCCTTCGGTAAATTGGCTTTGTTTTTTCAACCCCCAGAGCAGGTCTGGGGGCTAACTGAAATTGGCTTTGTTTGGCTTTGAATTGGGTTTGTTTTCACCAAGTGTCCAATCCGATATATATCTCGTATCTCCTTGTTATAATTAACTTTGCGTTCATTTAGGCCTTTCATAAATTGGCTTTGTTTTTTCAAATTAAGCTCAATTTTTCGTCGTTTTCTACTCTTTTTCACCTGTTTTTTTCATTATTTTGGCTTTTTTTCTTCAAATTAACCACGAATTAACCTGGCGCAGCCTTGGGCTTCGCCCTTGGCCGCAACCAAAAAGTTCGTCTAATAGAAAAGCTTCGTAAGGTGCTACATATAAAAAGGTTACGATCGTTCAAAACAAAAATCGAGCATAAAAAACAACGTTTTGAAAGATTGTATTACAGAGAATTAGAGAGTTATTGCCTTTTACCTTCTTTGATTTCTTCATTCTCAATTCTCAATTCAAAGCACTACATACCATATACGACATACGAAATGCGTATGTTCGATACATATTATACTATATCTCATGTTGGATATCAAGTAAATTTCGTGAAAAATCTCCATGACTTACCTCTCAATTCAGGATTCTCATGCACGAATTCTGTTCCCTGTGTTTTTTGGCTTTTTTTTCTTTTTTTCAAAAATTACAGGTAACATTTTGCCGTTGAGAAACGCTGTGTATAATGAGTAATCATTAGTTGACCGGTAAATCAGAGATAGATATGAAGATGAATAAAGTATGATAAAAGAATCGAAAATCGCTTTCAAAAAGGAAATGAAAATGTTGAATTGCAGGAATAGAATGGGCCGTTCATTTGTTTTCGCTCTGATTGTATTAAGTGTAGGAATAGTGGCATTGTTATACATGACGATAGTAACAGGATTTCGATAGGAGTGGTTCAGAATGGGATTCTGTCTCTTTTTTGTTATCTATACCATTGACACATATATTGGTATGATTGTGGATATGAAAATTTTCACCTGCTTCAGACGACTTGAAAGCATAATTTCAGGGAAATCGGTTTCTACACAGTTGAGATTCCGGTCATTGCCTATACCGATTGTTATCTTTTTTGTTGTGTTTGCAGCAGTCATGGTTTTATTTTCGATGCTGGCCGCAGTTGAACAGGATTGGCTGATTCTTTGCATATACTTGTCAGTTTTTGTAATTGGCAATTTCATATTTACGGGTGTAAAGATCTCGCTAAATATTAAAACTTACTCCAAACACATCGAGGAACTCATTTGCCAAGAAAGAGATAACGGGGAAAGTAAAGGGGGATAAATACTACCTTCATACACTTATGAGACTGTTGGTAGAAACAAAGCTATTCGAGATCATTTAAGGAGGCTCTTGCAAACAATTCTTAATGCAAGTATAATCCGGCATGATATTGGTCCATTATTAGGTTTATTTTCTGGAGGTATACTATGGATCGTCGTGACTTTCTTAAAGTAGGCGCAGCTTCGGTGGCACTTCCGGCTCTCGGTGCATACGCCGCAGAGCCGGCCCGGCAAAAACCCAGACGCGTCGGAATAATCGGCACCGGCTGGTACGGCAAGAGCGCACACTTCCGTTTGCTTCAGATCGAACCGGTCGAGGTCGTCGCGGTCTGCGACGTGGATAAGAACATGGTAGCGGAAGCTGCCGAGATGATCGCTGCCCGGCAGGTCTCGAAAAAAACGCCTCGCACCTATGGCGACTACCGCGAGATGTTAAAGCGGGAAAAGCTCGATATCGTGCATATCGCGACGCCCGACCACTGGCATGCTCTGGCGATGATTGCCGCTGTTAAGGCCGGGGCCGATGTTTACGTTGAGAAGCCCATCAGCAAGGACGTCGTCGAGGGCCAGGCGATGCTGGCTGCGGCACGAAAATATAAGCGAGTCGTGCAGGTGAACATGCAGCGGCGAAGCACTCCTCATCTGATCGAAGCCCGCGAAAATATCATCAAAGCCGGCAAGCTCGGGAAAATCAAATACGTCGAGATTTGCTGTTACTATACAATGCGCGCCCGGGGCAATCCGCCCGATACGGCTCCACCCGAAAATCTCGATTACGACATGTGGACGGGGCCGGCACCAATGCGGCCTTATTGTTCATGGAAGCACCCGCGGGGCTGGCGGGCTTTTATGGAATACAGCAACGGTATCATGGGTGACATGGGCGTGCATATGCTCGATATGGTCCGCTGGATGCTCGATCTGGGCTGGCCAAAAACCATCAGCTCATCCGGCGGCATCCTGATGGACAAGGAAAGCAGGGCCAATATAAGCGATACCCAGATAGCCACATTCGATTATGGCGAATTACCCGTGGTCTGGACGCACCGCACATGGGGCAATCCGACCGATCCGGAATATCCGTGGGCGGGTTTCATCTACGGCGACAAAGGTACGCTCAAAGCCGACGTTCACAAGTACGATTTTATTCCGCGCGGCAGGGGCGGCGAAAAGGCTCACGGCGATGCGCTTTATGAGTACGATAAGTACCCCGAAGACGAGACCGAGAAGGCATTGGAACGTCACGTGGCCGCACCCATGCGCCGGCACTGGCAGAATTTTCTGAATGCGATTGATTCCCGCGGCAGGCCCGTATGCGATATCGAAGAAGGTTATATCACCGCTACATCGTGCATCCTGGCCAATATGGCGTGCAAGCTCGGCAGGACTTTGGTCTGGGACCCTGAAAAAGGTCGGGTTGTGGACGATGACGAAGCGAATGGCCTTTTGCGTCGGCCGTATCGTCAGCCGTGGATTCATCCCGATCCGCAAAACGTCTGAATCCGGCCGGATATAACGTAAGAGCGAGACATAAGAGTGAAGGTTCAGTGCGAATTATGTCCGAAGTTGTGCCTGATTCAACCCGGCCAGAGCGGCGAATGCCGGGTCCGAATCAATATCGACGGTGTACTGCGAACCGTCGTCTATGGATATCCCTGCTCCATTAATATCGACCCGGTCGAGAAGAAGCCGCTCTTTCATTTTCTGC
>JBARRE010000541.1:0-5491 GCA_049644065.1 Sedimentisphaerales bacterium
TTAGTCATTTCGACCGTAGGGCTACGAAGTAGCCCGAAGTGGAGAAATCTATTAAAAAGATTTCTCGACTACGCTTCGCTGCGCTCGAAATGACACGGACAAACGCATTGATTATACACAATTGGTATGAGTTCGGTTTTGTGCACCTGTGGCAGAGCCAAATCCGAGATTTCGGAATGATTGCTATGAAGGCCGACAAATATACGAGTATCGGCGGAGCAAAGAGGACCTTCGGAGCCACCCACTGGACTGCAATAGAATCAATAGCATCGAATGACGATGCCCGCAGCAGGGCCCTGGTCGGCGATTTTCTCAAGGCCTACTGGAAACCCGTTTACTGCTACCTGCGACATAAGGGCTATAACAGTGAGAAGGCGAAGGACCTGACTCAGGGATTTTTTCATGAAGTTGTTTTGGGTCGCGAACTGATTCAACGGGCTGATCGGGCAAAAGGCCGATTTCGAACACTTCTCTTGAGGGCGTTGGATCGCTATCTCGTCAGCGTTCACCGAAAGGAAACCGCCCGCAAGCGGATACCTCAGAACAGACTCATTTCACTGGAAGACTCAACCTTTGGTGAGCTGCCGGAGGAGACCGGTAATCTGAATTCTGACGAGGTATTTCACTACGCCTGGGTGTGCGAGCTATTGGATCGTATGCTTGAGGAGGTAGAGACTGAATGTCGTCAGAGCGGCATGGCGGTACATTGGGACCTGTTTCACGATAGGGTCCTGAATCCGATCTTAACGTGTACGGAGCCGCTGTCGCTCGAAGAGCTGTGCCGCAAATATGGTGTTGATACGACAACCAAGGTTTCCAGCATGATCTTCGCCGTCAAGAGGCGTTTTCAGGCCGCGGCAAAGCGTTTGCTCCGCGAGTCGGTGGCCTCAGAGCACGAGATTGACGAGGAAATGCTGGAATTAATGAAGTTTTTGGCAAAAGGACGGTAATATTATCAATAAGCCGCGTAAGATATCTCAGAGAGAACAGTAAGGTGTTTGTGTGTCAATGTGCAGACATCGGATTACAGGTGTACAGAGTTAATTATGCGGTTGAGGTTTGAGATGAGCAGTAACAGAAAATCGACATTCGGATTACGACTTGGCCAACTGGCGGACCTGTTCGCCGTGGCGGTAAAGAATCAAGCATCGCCAGAGGCGGAATGCGCCGAAGAAAATCTGGCGGAGATGCTTCGTGGCGAGCTGGCCGAGGTTATGCCCGGCAGCAGCTTGTTGTTTCCGGCCGTTTCGGAGATTTCAGAAAACCGGCAGGATGGTATGACTACATTTGCAGGGCAGTCCTTGCAGCAACTATTATTCAGCCCCGACTCCAGTATAGACCAATTACAGTTGATCAAGGAAGCGGGCAAGCATTTGACAATAACGTCGGTTTCCGAAGCAGAACGTGCCGTGGCAACGACAATATATCATGCGGCTATTGCGCGTTGCCTGATTCTTCACAACAAGAAAATCACAAAACACTCTTATGAAAAGCTGGATGAATCGTTTGCTTTGCTGATCGAAAAAGATTGGATGGCCGGGGAGTTGGTTAAATTATTTTCTGATGCCCGGCGTATCTGTCAAACCATGTGGAGCAATTAATGAAAGCGAACCAAGAGTACGACCCGGAGCATTTGCCAACCGTAAGTGAGCCGGGTTTGGGCCTGGAAAATCTCTCTAAACTGCCCGAAATGGAAGGATACAAAATCCTCCGCGTTCTCGGTGAAGGCGGAATGGGGATAGTCTATCTGGCTCGACAGAAGCATCCTATCCAGCGCAAAGTCGCACTAAAAATCGTCAAGCCCGGCATGGATTCCAAACAGATCATGGCCCGCTTCGAAGCTGAGCGGCAAGCATTGTCCCTTTTGGACCATCCGAACATCGCCCATGTATATGATGCGGGAACTACCAGGGATGGGCATCCTTACTTCTCAATGGAGTATGTCGATGGCCTGTCAATCACCGAGTACTGCGATCAGCATAAACTCAGCATCGAGGAACGACTGCAACTATTCATTCAGGTCTGTGAAGGTCTTCAGCATGCTCATCAGAAAGGCATTATCCACCGCGATATAAAGTCTTCGAACGTGCAGGTAACTATTCACGGCCAGCGGGCGGTGCCCAAGATCATTGATTTCGGAGTGGCCAAAGCCATTAGCCAACCATTGACAGAGCGGACATTTGTGACCGAGCCGGGCCATTTTGTCGGCACTCCCGAGTATATGAGTCCCGAGCAGGCAGAGACGACAGGCCAGGATGTTGATACTCGATCGGATGTCTACTCGCTTGGCGTTGTCCTATATGAACTACTGACCGGCGCTATTCCATTCGATCCGAAGGAGCTTCGCGAAGGTGGAATCGATCACATTCGCCATGTAATCTGCGAGCAGGAGCCAAAGACGCCAAGCACAAGACTGAGCAGGCTGTCTCGTGACGAATCAGCGAAACTGGCGCAACATCGCCAGGTTGATCCGGCTGCTCTTCGGCGCAGACTTCGCGGAGACCTGGACTGGATAACGCTCAAGGCCATGGAGAAAGACCGGATGCGGCGTTACCAAACAGCTCACGCCCTGGCCGAAGACATCCAACGTCACCTCAGCGATGAACCTGTACTGGCCGGACGGCCGACTACGTTGTATCGGCTGGGGAAATTCGTGCGGAGGCACCGGGCGCTGGTGACCGGCACCGCTGCGGTACTGCTCGTCCTGACTGCTGGGATAATTGTATCCACTATCCTGGCCATCGGGGAGTACCGCGCCCGGGTTGAGGTACAGGCTATCGCTGAATTTTTCAGGAGTGATTTCTTGGGATCATTGGCCGATGCCAAAGCCGATGAAACAACCGTCAGCTATGTACTTGACGCCGCGTCGAAGAAGCTTCAGGGCAAGTTTGCCAACCTGCCAATGACTAAAGCATGGCTTCGAGAGACCTTGGGATTGGCATACCTGGATCTTAGGGAGTCTAATAAGGCCGAGCAGCAATTGGTAGCTGCACAGCAAATCTATCGAGATCGCTACGGTGAAATCCATCCTGACACTCTGGGAGTAAGATGGCTACTGTGCTGGGTTTACATTGACCAGGGTCGGTATCACGATGCGGAAGATCAGTGGAAAGAGGTACTCCAGATCAGCCAGCATGTGTACGGGGCGGAACATCGGCTGGACATGAAAAGCGGCCTTGCTTTGACATACTATTATCTGGGCAACTATAAACAAGCAGAAACGTTGTATTATGAGATCTTGCAAGCAGACCAGAATGAGGGTAATAAAGCGAGCTTATCATTACATTCGCTTTGCTGCTGCAAATGTGATTTGGCCCGTGTGTACGCGGCACAAGGCTTGTATAAGAAAGCAGAGCAGTTGTTACTCAAAACACTGGATACTGCTGAGTGGGAGGCAGAGTCTCGGTGGCGGCTGCTTTACACAAAAGCCTTGGGCGAAATCTACCGAGAACAAGGGCACTACGAAAAGGCAGAGGTGTTGCTTGTCGAGACAAGGAAGAAGGCACAGAGCATCTTGGGTGACGAGCACATAGGTACGGTGCAGATCATGTACAGTCTTGCCCAGCTACGTACGGATCAAGGCGATTACGAGGATGCAAACGAATTATTCAATCAGATCATGGGAACCGGACGCCGTCGATTGGGCGATAACCACCCGGCAATGCTCGGCTTCGTGAATGGTGTTGCCGTGCTGCGCACAAAACAGAAGCAATACAATGAAGCCGAATCCTCGTTCAACGAGGCATTAGAGGGCCGTAAGCTCAAGCTCGGTGACGATCACCCGGACACTCTGGAAACCAAGAACGACCTGGCCGTGCTCTACAAAGAACAAGCCCGCTATGATGATGCAGCACAATTGCTGCTCGAAGCAGTCGAAGGCCGAAGCCTCCGACTCAGTGAGCAACACCCACACACACAGGAATCTATGAACAACCTCATCGCCCTCTACGAAGCCTGGGGCAAGCCGGAACAAGCCGCCCAGTGGCGAGCAAAACTGCCTCGCAAGCAGCTAAAAGAGCAGTAATAAACCAACCGAAGGACGCATTACAATTCACACTTCACGCAATACGAGAAATGAGTCTCACGGAGATTTATTTGGAAATTAACTCGAAAGTATAGGAATTTGTATTTGACACCGATTAACACTGGTGAACACGGTTTAAAGAAATAAATTTCAAAAATCTGTGTAAATCTGCGTGAATCTGCGTGAATCTGCGTGAATCCGTGTCTGAAAAAAGTCCCGCCGAAGGCGGTTAATTAAACATTTTACGTGTTAATTTAGGTAAGATTTTTACGGATTCTCGACCAAAAGCGATGGTAGTTGGAAACTAAAATCGGAAATTTGAAAAAAATTTTTATTACCGGCTATACAAAGACTTACAGCAAAAACTTCGTCTACAATTTTGTAGATTTTCGCATCAAACGCGCAGGTTGCTCCAATAGTAGAGGCGCTGCTTTTTTGCCTCAGGCAAAAAACCGCCAAATACTAAATTCTAAATCCTAAACAATATCGAATGACCGAAATTCAAAATTCAAAACGGCAAGCACACGCCCGAGGCAGGTCTGTTTCGTACATTTGAAATTAGAATTTTGAATCCATTCGACAATGCTCAGGACAAGCTTGTTTCGTATTTCGGTTTTTGTGCTTAGAATTTCGCCCGGCGGAGGGGAGAAGATCGGCAACTTCGTTGTGAAAATCCGGGATTGGCTTAAACGCCTGGCCGTTTGGCTTGTGCTTTTGTATCGCCGGGCGCGCTACGGCTACGCTTTCAGGCGCATCCGCCTGGCGCAGCCAAGGTACGCCATCGTGGACCCCGAAGATTACGAACGTCTGAGCAAATACGAATGGGAAGCAAGGAGAGCGAGAACCAGCCCTTTTTACGCCGCTCGAAAAGCCCCGCACCCGACGGAAAAAAAGCTCACCCTCATATACATGCACCGGGAAATCATCAAAGTCGGCGATGGGCTGCTCGTCGACCATATTAATCATAAAAGCGTCGACAATCGAAAGGCAAACCTCCGGCCGGCAACGCCCACGCAGAGCAATCGCAACAGAAGGAAATTCTCCGGATCAAGCAATTCAAAATACAAAGGAGTTTACTGGAAGAAACACATCAAAAAATGGGTGGCCCAGATAGGGGTCAACAGAAAGGTGATACATCTCGGCTGCTTTAAGAAGGAGATTGACGCCGCGAGGGCCTACGACGAGGGAGCAAAGATTTATCATAAAGAGTTTGCTTCGTTGAACTTCCCTCCGTGAGTTGAGAACCATGAAAAAAATAATAAATAGTTCACCCCATGAGATAGCTTGTCCCGTAGGGGGCGAAGCCGACATCTCACGGGGTAAATCGTAAATAAAAATGACCCCTTTAATTATACCCCTTTAATTATCCCCCCAAAAAATACCACGGCGAATTCGCGTCGCTGAATTTCCCGGATTAAACGAAAATTAATAGGTATGATGTCCCCAGATTTCCCCGATTATTTATTT
>JBARRE010000542.1:0-16819 GCA_049644065.1 Sedimentisphaerales bacterium
GCATTAACGCTTCGAAACCGGGCGTCCAGGTCAGAGTCAGGTTGTCTGGGTCTATAAATTTTCTGCCATCACTGGGAATCGGTTCATAGGCTTTTTTGGAAGGAATCGTGAAGCTCCAGACATCGCCTTTCCAGGGACTATTCGGGTCCACATCATTGACCTCATCGATTCTCCAATAGTAAGTAGTACCCGAGACGAGGCCGTCCGGATAGGCATATCCGGGAAAGCCGGTGATATAATACGTTGTATCCAATCCCTGGTTGCCTCGGAATAGTTCTGAGTCCCGATTGGCGTTGTTAACATCATCGAAATTATCGCCCATGTACACATCGTGCGAGGCGGCGAAACCACCCGGTGACCAGCTAAGAGTAATCCATATGGCCTCAAGCGTGGTGCCGTCCTCCGGAATAGGATTGATGGCCTTCTCAACAACGCCCATCACACTGGAAAAGGTGTTCCCGAAACGGATTTCATCGGTGACTGAGTTGGTGCCATCACACAGTGTGATCTGATTAAAGGCCGACTGGTCAAAATCCAGATTCGTGATCGATGCGATAGCCGTCGCCTCCGCCGGTTCGGTGGTCAGATCGGTGACGTTGAAGAGGAAATACTCATCGGGTGTGCCATTGGGCTTCCAATTGATTTTGCCAACAATCAGAGTTACCGCTGTTAATGGATCTGGTGTATATGAAACGCCCGATTCAATGGTTACGTCAACACTGTTATTGAAGGCAACCGCGCTGATGGGGCCATCGGAAGGATTGTGGATCGAGAACCCAAAACCGCTACCGGGGGCGGGCATCGTATAGAGATTCGTATGATTGAGCGGCTGCGTTCCGAAAATGAACATCGCACCTCGATTGGCGGGAGATCCCGAAAAGAGTAGGCTAAACCAGATCGTTGTGTTGTCTCGTGTAAGAGCGGCCTGCGATGCGGCGGAAATCGTTCGGTGGGCCGCGGCCCTGCCTGCACTGCCAAATCGGGACAGGGCACTGCCGGCCACGCGCAGTGTTGAGAATGACAGACCCGACTCGTCGTTGAGAGGTTTTGGGTCTGCAAATGCTGTTAACCCGACGAAATAATCCCTGCCGTGGGACTTTGTTGCGACCCAGGGACCGTCAAAACCGGTCCCGCCGTTCAGGGTATCCAGCATTGCTTCCTCGTAGATAAACTGTTCCTCAAGAATGATCCTCGCGTTGGCCGAGGTAGCCGTGAGGACGAGGATTGCCATCGCCACAACGGTGAGGGTCAATACGGTTCTGTTTCTTGTAATCATAATAGTTTTCCTTCACCCCGTCCCGTCTTCGACGGGCGAGGTTCAAAAAAGTTAAAATAATTAGAGATTACGCTTTGTCTACACACCTAAACATTCATTGTTTTCAATATATGAACTGTAAAATGACATGTATGAATCTGCACTTGCGAAGCACAAAGTCGCCGTGACAACCAATTCTGTGCCTAACATAATACACATCCTCCTCTATTCGAAAAGCCAAAAGAAATTGCGCCCGCCGGCTCTTTGCGGGTACGTCCGACCCCTTACATTTATACCAGATTAGCAACTTCCCTGTCAATAAAAATCTTTACGAAATCCGAGAGTTTTCACGCAAAAAACGCCCAAAAAGCCGGCTCCTGTTCATAGCTGAGAGGACCGGCTGCTTGCTGACGATATGGCAAATCATCTGTTGGCTTCGGCTTCTATGGCTGTTTTGCGTAGTTCATCGACTTCTATTTCAATATCTCGCAACTGCTCTTGTGCGATTTGCACTTTCGAGTGAATTAAGGGGCACGGTATTTTTCGATGAGTTGTGCTTGATAATGACAGGCGTGGCGATTGATTATTGATTATTTGCTATTGATTATTCAGATTGCTGGTTTGGCATTTTGGCAATTCGAATTTTGAATCCATTCGACGACGCTCAGGACAAGCTTGTATCGGATTTCGATATTAGGATTTAGAATTTGGTGGGGCGAGCCGCCACCCTACGACATCGGCTGGAATTAAGTATGGCGGCCCCGGAAATTTCGAAGGGCAGATAGAAGTCCTCAAACTCTAACCGATATACTTGCCATACTATAAGTCACATGTATCGCATTGTAAATATTGAACTTCAATTCTACACTGCGAGCCATAAATATCGGACCCTGATGTTCCGTAGTAACAGTATCGACATCGTCTTGCGATGAGTTAAAGACAAATATCATCTGAAACATTTTGCAGCACACGGCGGCAGCCTCAGGACCTATAACGATTTTTGCCGGAACTCTGCGACGGTTTTGGGTGTCACAGAAATTCCAGAAGTGGCCGGTGATAAATGCCGATACTTTACATCAGAAAACTTTGGCCAATGTTTGAGGCCGGAGGGCCGGAAGTAACTTATGACATGCAAAGGACCGTAGAATGGAAGATGTTGTTGATCGTCCCGAGAAAATCGTAACTGTCACTCGTGATACCACGATAAGGTCGGCCGTGGACATGATGTCCGGTAACCAGATAGGCTGTCTGATAGTGAATGACTGCGGCGGGAAATTTGAGGGCATTGTGACTGAGCGGGATATCGTCACCAGGGCGGTTGCCTCTTCGATGGACCTTGAAAAGGCCACGATTACGGAGATTATGACTCCGCACGTTGTTTCCTGCTCTGTCGGGACTCCGGCCGGCCGGGCGCGGGAGATTATGGCCATAAATCACATTCGCCATCTTCCCGTTATTGACAACGGCGTGGTTGTCGGGATCCTCTCGGCTCGCGATTTGATGGGACGGCAACTGCTCGAAGACAGGGCGGCGGCTGAAGAGGTTGCGATGCTTGCTAATTGCCTCAAGAGCATAGAACTAAGTGAAGCAGCCGATACGGTCACCGAAGAAGTGCCCAAGCTTTTTCAAGCCACAAGGTGCCTGCTTTGTCTTTGGGGTACGTCATCAGGTTCACATGAAGATAGCGACAAGCCTCCGGCAGTGGCAAGCGATACCGCGTGTTTGTGCAACAAAGAACACCTCAGGCGTCCGGTCGACGGCAGTGAATTAGTCAACGAAAACGATTTTTATTGTGACAGCATTCCGGATGAGTGCCGGAAGGCCGGTGTACAAAGACCCCGTATGGTGATTCCGCTATCGATATCAGGACTCAAAGAAGACTCCAAAGAACAATTGTCCGGCTATTTATGCATGTGCGGCTTGTCTCACGGCAGCATAGTCAATAGGGAGTTGACTTCCTATAAAGCGAAACTCACGCGTGAAATTCTGACATCTCATCTGACCAACGCCAGTCTCTATCATCAGGCAAGGCTCACGTCACTAACCGATGCGCTGACAGGCGTCGGCTCAAGGAGACTTCTCGAAGATAAGCTCGAAGCGGAATGTGCCCGTTCAAAAAGGTACAAACATCCGTTCTCCGTTGCAATCTTAGACCTTGACAATTTCAAGACTATTAACGATGTATTTGGTCATGCAACAGGTGACGATGCGCTCAAAAAACTCGCCGAATGTATGACAAGCCAGAAGAGGGTTCCGGATATACTCGCCCGCTATGGTGGTGACGAGTTTGTCATCCTGATGCCTGAAACCGAAGCGAGCGATGCTCTGACATTCATGGAGAGGATTCGAGCCAAAGTCCAGCAAATAGAGGTGGAGAAAAACGTCTCGATGACTATCAGTTGCGGGATTGCACAAAGTATGCCCGATTTCAGCGACTCATCCAGCGATTTGATCCGCAGGGCCGACCTGGCTTTGTATGAAGCCAAGAGCGCCGGCCGGAACTGTGCCATGCTCTGGAATAAAAAAATGTCAAAGGTTCTCAAAGCCGGCGACATTGAGTTTGAAAAAATTAAAAAGCTCAAAAGACGCGTTGCAGGCCTGTCGGAGCAGGCGGAGAAGATGTTTATGCAGAGCATCTGGGGCTTGGTCCAGGCCCTTGAGGCTAAAGATCCTTATGCGAAGAAACATTCCGAAAGTGTGATGCACTGTGCCGTCGGTATTGCCGAGATGATACAAATTCCCCCCAAACGGTTAGAGGTTCTTCGCCGTGCTGCTATGATTCACGATATCGGAAATATTGGGATTCCGGATGCAATTCTATCCAAACCTGGCAGATTGACCCCCCATGAGCGCACGATCATCGAGCAACATCCGCTCATCGCGGTTCGCATTCTTGACAAGATGAGCTTTCTGAAACAAGAGATCGCCATTGTTCGATCCCATCATGAGAAATGGAACGGCCAGGGATATCCGGATGGTCTTGTGAGTACTACCATACCTATTGGTGCTCGTATTTTGGCTGTAGCCGATACGTTTGATGCACTTATTTCAGATAGGTCGTATCATAATTCGCGGTCCATTGCCGAAGCAATCGAGATATTGACCGATTCATCCGGATACGATTTCGATCCCGAGGTTGTCAACGCATTGGCCATGTGGGTCCGGAAGGTTCATAAGCAGCTCGGCAACGTGGATCAACTCACTCCGGAGGATTTGCTGGCTTCGCAAACGCACCTCGACTATAGATCTACTGCTGAGCTTGTTGCTGATACTTGCGCAGTTGATGTTTGATATTTTCAATACGAACCTTAAAAGGCGGGTGCGAGGAAAAATAAACGCCGAGATCAAGTTGGCTGGGAGGCGATTTCAGTTTGGCCAGTCGCGAGAATAATTGCAGGCATGCGCCAGGTTCATAGCCGGCCGCAGCAACCAGATGCACTCCGAGCCGGTCCGCTTCGGATTCCAGATCCTTTGAATAAGCGCTCTCAAGGAATTGCACTCCGACCTTGCGCAGCCAGCCGGAAAGGACCCCGCGAATCGGTGCCGCCCGGGATGCTACGGCAATTGCCGAATTGCTGACGATACGGTTCATCGAGTGTCCCCGGATGACGTGACCCATCTCGTGACCGAGGATGCATGCGATCTCGTTCTGATCGTACCGGCACAGTTCAACCAGCGATTGGGTCACAAAGATGAAACCACCCGGCAAAGCAAAGGCATTTGGCTCGGTGCCTTTTACGGTTTCAAAACTGAATCTACGAGACTTATTGGCAACACAGTCAGCCAGGCGATTGCCTATTTCGTTCAACATTTGGTCGATCTGTGGTTCCTGGCTACGCCCTAATTGCTGTCTGATTTCACGCGCCAGGTCTAAGCCGACCTCATATTCGACTTTGATAGCATCGGCTTCGCTGCCGGTTACCGATTGCCACATCCACCTGGCTTTGCGAACTTTCGGCCCGACCTTTCTGCCCAAATTGTAGAATAGCCCGCTCAATTTGCGTCGTCTCCTTAACGAGCCCGAAGGCAAGATTAATGAGAGTGTTGGGGCTCGAACCCAAGACCTACGGCTTAAAAGGCCGTTGCTCTACCAACTGAGCTACACTCCCAGCATTTTACATATATACGACTAAAAGAAGAATTCTGCAAGAAAATTAACTGTAAACTTTATTTACAAGGCATTTGACCGACAATTTCGATTGACTCTGACACTCTATCGTGATAAAATAGATAAAGATTCTGTGCAGAATTTGCAAAGATGCCCTCATGGTCGTTGACCGCGACTTTGAGGCTGGAAGGTTATTGATGAAACCGCGGTCACCGGTCTATGGCAGCGGTGAAGATGGAGGCAGAACATAGTCATGTCTTTGAAAGTTTCTTTTCTACCCTTGATTCTGGTTGTATTTTGGGCTGTTTCTGCCTTGCCGGCAGAAAATTCAGGCAGTATGACGCTGGTAATCAACGAGCTGATGGCCGATAATACCGGCTCTGCGCGCGATCAGGACGGCGATGACGACGATTGGATCGAGATTTACAACAGCGGCGATTCGGCTGTAAATATCGGCGGAATGTATCTTACGGATAATCAGTCGGCTGCCGCTGGATGGCGTGTGCCCTATAATAATCCCGCTGTGACCACTATTGCACCAAAAGGCTTTTTGGTAATCTGGGCCGATGGCGAGACGAACGAGGGTACGCTGCACGCCGATTTCAAGCTTGGTTCCGACGGCGAGAATATCCGTTTTTTTGCCGCCGACGGCAAAACTCTGATTGATGAGGTGACTTTTGGCTCCCAGGCCGAAGACCGCTCCTACGGCCGCCTGCCCGACGGCAGCGATAACTGGCAGTCTCTCGCTGCGCCCACGCCGGGAAAGTCCAACTCGTCGGCGCCAATTTCCGTGGTAATTACGGAGATTATGTACCATCCATATCATCCGGATCCGGGTGTAGAGGATATTCGGCAGGAATATATCGAGCTTTTCAACCGTGGGTCCGAGCCTGTCAGCCTTTCGGGCTGGCGGATTAGCAACGGCGTGGACTTTGTATTCCCAGACGTGACTCTTGGGGCCGGGGAGTACCTCGCTGTGGCCGCGGATACCGATATTTTCAAGGCCATGTATCCGTGGGTAAGCAATGTTGTCGGTGGCTGGTTGGGCCGGCTTAGCAACAGAGGCGAAGCGATTGAGATTCTTGACGACACAGGCGTACAGGTCGACAGGGTCCGTTACGCCGACGAAGGCGACTGGATGGTGCGCGAGCTGGGACCCCTGGATCGCGGCCATCGGGGCTGGATGTGGGCTACTGAGCACGATGGCGGCGGCAAATCGCTGGAATTGATAAACGCTGACATGCCGAACGAGTACGGCCAGAACTGGGCCCCAAGCAATCGTGATAACGGCTCGCCCGGGATGAGAAACTCGATTTACGATGAGAATGTAGCGCCCTTTATTCTGGATGTAACGCATACGCCGATTGTCCCGAGGGACAACGACGTAGTAGTAGTCACAGCTCGCATCATGGACGAACTTCGGACAAACATTACTGTGACGCTCCATTATCGAGTTGATGTTTCTGTATATGAGAATCAAGACATCTATCCTCATCACGATCCTGCCAGTTACAATAATATTACAATGTTTGATGACGGAGCACACGGAGACGGTGCGGTTAGTGACGGGATATATGGAGCGGCGATACCCGCTCAGCCGGATGGCACGATAGTAGAGTTCTATATCGAAACGCGAGACGCCGTCTTCTACTCGAGGACCTGGCCCGCACCGAGCTTCGTGGACGGAATACCGGAGCAGGTGACCAATGCTCTTTATCAGGTGGATAACACCTTTGACGGATATGCGTCCTGGCAACCCGGCCGCCAGCCGATTTATTACCTGATAATGACCGAAATGGAACGCGGAAGGCTAGAATACATCGGGACCCATAGCAATTTGTACGGGCCGGACTCGCAGATGAACGCTACGTTCATCAGCGCCGACGGCGTCGATGTGAAGGTTCGTTATAATCTCGGAGTTCGGAATCGCGGGCACGGCACGCGGAACGATCCGCCGAACAACTATCGCCTGAACTTCCCGCACGACCGGCCGTGGAAAGGCGTCACGGCAATCATTTTGAACTCAAAATATACATATTATCAACTGGTAGGCAATACACTTTTCCAGCTCTCGGGATTGCCGCAGCCCAACGTCACGGCCGTGCAGGTCAGGGTAAACGGGGATAACTTAGCAGAGTCCGGGAGCGGGATGTATGGCTCGTATGCCCACGTCGAGGTCATTGACAGTGACTTTGCCGGCAACCATTTTCCGGACAATGCCGATGGCAACGCTTACAAAGGTATGCGGGACGCCGGTCCGGCCGACCTGCAATACCGCGGGTCGAATCCAGATTCTTACCGCAACAGTTACTTCAAGGGGACCAACGAGGCCCAGGACGACTGGTCGGACCTGATGGATCTTTGCTATGTCATGTCCGAGACGCCGGATGACATTTATGTCCAGGAGGTGAAACGCGTCGCCGATGTGGAAAAGTGGTTGCGTTTTTTCGCGCTCAATGCTCTGCTCGATAACAGCGAAACGTCCCTTGCCAACGGTTATGGTGATGATTACTACCTCTACAGCGGTGTAGAAGATCCGCGGTTTGTGCTTATTCAGCACGATCTGGACACTATTTTCGGCCGGAGCGGCAGTACCACCAGCAGTATCTTTCGTTCTTCCCCGATTCAGGCCATAGACCGTTTCCTCACGCATCCTGAGTTTATCGGGCGCTATTATTTCCACCTCAAGAATCTGATCGAAACAACATTATCAGAAGAGCAACTCGGGCCGTTTCTGGATGATCTGCAGGGAGATTTTGTTCCGGACAGTTTGATCCAGAATATGATGAATTTCGTTGCGGCACGCAACAGGCATGTCCTTTCGCTGATCCCTTCTGAATTGACCGTTCAGACCGATCTGCCGCAGTCGAATGGATACTTCCAGAGCAGTGATAACGCCTTTAGCCTTTACGGGACCGCCGACGCCGTCAAGACCCGTTCTATTCTTGTAAACGGTCAGATGGCCGAGTGGTCACCGGTCGATGCGATGTGGGATTTCGGAGACGCCTCCGGCGTTACTGAAACACTCATAGGCAGCGGTTCGATTTGGAAATACCTCGACGACGGCTCCGGCCAGGGTACGGCACAAGACGGAACAAACTGGTTTGCCGATCCGGATTACGACGATACACTCTGGCTCGAAGGGCCGGCGGAACTTGGATATGGCGATGCGTCTCAGGGCCGGCCCGAAGCGACCGTTGTTAACAGCGGCCCGAGCCGGAACTTCTTCATCACGACCTATTTCAGACGCTCTTTTCATATTTACGATGCTTCACTATATTCCAGGCTGCATTTAAGATTGGTGCGTGATGACGGCGCGGTGGTGTACCTCAACGGGGTGGAAGTTGCGCGCAGCAATATGCCCGATGGAGCGATTGATTTTCACACTTTGGCCAACAGCAGCCTTGGAGGCACGGATGAATATATCTTTTCCGAGTTCACGGTGGACGCGGGCCTGCTGGCCACCGGCACCAATATCATCGCGGTCGAGCTTCATCAGTCTTCGGCTACGAGCAGCGACATCAGCTTCGATCTCGAACTCAATGGGATCATGCCGTCCGGCGGCTCAGGCACGCTGTGGCCGGGGATCAATCGCATCAATGTTAAGGCATTCGATGGTCCCAATGGCATGGGCAATGTGCTGGAAAGTCAATATATAGACGTCTGGTACGATGACGGTGATGTTTCGAATATCTCCGGCACGCTCACTGACGATACGACTCTGGATGCTGTTTCCGGCCCGTGGCATGTGACAAACGACCTGATCGTGCCGACCGGGGCCACGCTAACCATTGAAGCGGGAACAACGCTGTTCTTCGATGCCGGCGCAGGTATCATTGTCCAGCAGGGCGGCTGCCTTATAGCCGATGGCACCGATGACGAGCGTATCCGGCTTACGCGTATGCCCGGCAGCAATTTACGCTGGGATGGAATTCAATTCAACCGGACTATGGAAGACAATAGCCTCTCTTACGTAGATATGGAATACGGCGATGACCTGGCGCAGGCGGTTAAGATTGACCGCACGCAGCTTCTTATCGACAACGTGACCTGGACTCGGACGAATAAGAACGTTCTTGAAGTAGTTCATCCTTACCTGATCGTACGCAACTGTGTTTTCCCTGATCAGGATGACGAAGAAGGAATTTACGGTTATGGTCTTACAGGGAATGAATATTTGATCATCCAGGGAAATACGTTTGGACGCCCGAGTGGATATCAGGATGTAATCGATTTTGCCGATTGTCATCTACCGGGACCGATCATACAAATATATGACAATGTCTTTCTCGGTAGTGAGGATGACGGTCTCGACTTAGACAACGCCGATGCCTGCATTGAGGGTAATCTGTTCATGAATTTCCTCGGCGGAAGCGGCACGGGCACAGCCAATGCCGTAGCGGCTGACGAAGGCAGCTATTTAACTTTAGGCCGAAATATTTTTGTCAATAATATGAATGCAGTACTACTCAAAGGTAATGCCGAAATGCGTGCTGAAAATAATACCTTTGTGGAAAATGCGAACTCCGCGATCAACTTTAACGAGTCGGGCTCTTCCTCGGGTCGTAGTGCATACATGGATGGAAATATTTTCTGGAACAATACTGATGTGTTCCAAAATGTTGGTGGACAGGTGGAGTTAGTCACGGACCGTTCTATTCTTCCGGCCGAGTGGCACTCTCTCGGCGTTGGCAATATCGATGCCGACCCGGTTTTTGTCGATGCCGGCACAGACTTCCGCCTCAAGGCCGGTTCACCGGCCATCGGCACGGGGCCGTGCGGCCTGGATATGGGCGCCTACGTGCCGGCCGGCGCCGCTATCTGCGGCGAGCCCGATGAGATCACATATCGTATGGACGCCACGCTTATCGTCGGCGGGCCCGGCATTACGCATTACAAATACAGCCTCAACAGCGAGCCCTGGAGCGAAGAGCTGCCGGCCGATACACCCATCGTGCTGAACAACCTTCTCAATGGCCAGACCTATACCGTTTACGTCGTCGGCAAGAATTCGGCCGGCGTCTGGCAAAGCGAAAATGAGCCGACCGCCTCGCGCACATGGACCATCGACACATCCTATTCGAAGCTGGTAATCAACGAAGTGCTTGCGATTAACAGCACGACACTCGACAGGGGCGGGGCCTTCCCCGACCTGATAGAGCTGCATTACGACGGCTCCTCCTCGCTAAGCCTGTCCGGCATGAGTATCACGGACAACCCGAATGAGCCGAGGAAATTTGTTTTTCCGGCAGGGACATCCATCAGACAGGGCGGATACCTTGTACTATACGCCGACTCCGATACGACCAGCTCCGGCATTCATTTGGGCTTTGCCCTAAACGCCGATGGCGAGGGTGTATATCTCTATAACAGCAGCGGCCAACTGCTCGATTCGGTTGAGTTCGGCCTTCAGTTGCCTGACCTGTCCATCGGCAGAATCGGAAACAACGGCTCATGGACCCTGACTGTGCCAACCTTTGGCCAGGCCAATATCGCTCAGCCGCTCGGCGATCAGAAGACGCTCAGGATAAACGAATGGCTCGCCGACGGTCTTGTGCTGTTCGAGGATGACTTCATCGAACTGTATAATCCTCATGCGTCTCCGGTTGATTTGACCGGCCTGTACCTGACCGACAATCCCGTCACTCAACCTGATAAATATCCGCTCGGCCCGCTGAGTTTCATCGCCGGCGAGGATTTCGCCGTATTCAGGGCCGACAACCGCAATCAGCCCGGGCACGTGGATTTCAGGCTCTCGGCCGACAATGAAATGATCGGCCTGTTCGACGCCGGTCTCAACCAGATCGACAAGGTCCTCTACGGGCCGCAGACCACCGATATCTCTTACGGCAGGGTACCCGATGGGACGGAGAGTTTCCAGTTCTTCGAGCTGCCCACACCCGGCATTGCAAATCCGTTGATCGGACCGGCTACGGAGATATCGACCACCATTGTGCCCGAGGATGTCAACAAGCGCGTGCTGGTTCCAACCGAAGATATCGGCGAGCAGTGGAGAACGGAAATCCATTTTGACGATTCGGCATGGGAATTCTGCACCGGCAGTCCCGGCGGTGTTGGCTTTGAAAGGACGTCCGGTTATCAGGACTTCTTAAGCATCGACCTTCGAGAACAAATGTATGGTACGAATGCAACCTGCTATATGCGCATCCCATTCACCGTTGAAGCTGATGATATAAGCGGACTCAGCGGGCTGATGCTGAAGGTGCGGTACGATGACGGCTTCGTCGCATATCTGAACGGGGTTGAAGTGGCCGAACGTAATTTTAACGGCACAACGGCCTGGGATTCCCACGCAAGCTCCAGCCATTCGGATTCCGCCGCCGTAGTCTTTGAGGACATCGACATCTCTGAGTTCATCGGCCACCTCAAGCGGGGCGACAACGTGCTTGCCATCCATGGTATGAATGCATCTACAACCAGCTCCGACATGCTCATAAGTGCCGAGCTTGACGGGGTCGTCACGATGGCTACCGATGATTTCCCATATGCTAATGCCCTGGCGCTTCTGGACGGCCTGCGTGTGACAGAGCTGATGTACCACGCATCTGCCGGCAGCAGCTACGACTATATCGAGTTGCAGAATGTCAGCGAGACAACTCTAAACCTGACCGGCGTTCGTTTGAGCGATGGGATTGACTTTACCTTTGGTCAGATGATGCTTGAGCCCGGGCGACACATTGTGGTTGTCAGAAACCTCACGGCCTTCCGGTCGACCTACGGCACCGGTGTCAACGTGGCGGGCGAATATTCCGGCAACCTGAGCAATGGCGGCGAAAGGATCGTCCTGAGCCTTCCGTCGCCTCTGGACGTTGCTATACTGCGATTCGAGTACACCGATGCGTGGTATCCGGCAACGGACGGCGACGGCAGTTCACTTGCGATTAGTGACCCGCTCACTCACCCGGCCACTTTGGGTCAATCCGAAAGCTGGCACCCAGCTACTCCCTCCCCGGGCGAGCTTTGAAAATTCTGTGTTCATGGACTCGGCTTAAAATTAATAATATTATTGATTCGGCCGCGAGAGTGACTACAATTTTCGTTCGGATTAGTAAGCAGGTTTGATTTGCAAAACCGTAGCTGCGAGTTCTGGTTTTGCATCATTGGTTTGTAATTTTGAGTATGGATTGCAGTTCCGTAGGGGACGCCTTACGGCGGAGTCACAAGGATGGTTATTTTGGTAGGAATTGATGAGGCTGGTTATGGACCGATCCTCGGGCCGTTGGTCGTATCATCGAGCATTTTTTCCCTTCCGCATAATCTTCTGACATCCGATTTGTGGCAGATTTTAAGTAAAAGCGTCAGCGACAGGCGGAAACGGCTTGCAGGCAGATTACTCATTACCGATAGCAAAAAGGCTTACAGTCGGGCTTCTGGAATCAGGCATCTGGAACGGACGGTCCTGACTGTCTTGAAATGCCTTGGTAAAGAGCCGACGACGCTGACCGAGCTTTTAGAACTGTTATGTCCGATCTGCCTTGAGCGGTTAAGTGACTATCCCTGGTATCAGGACATAGGGGATCATTCTCTTTCGATTGATACGGCTGATAAAGAAATTGCCTCAGCGGTGCTGGCCGATGACCTGACCTCAAACGGTATCGAGCTGCTCGATCTGAAAAGCTGCTGTCTGGACGTTGCGTACTACAATAAAATGGTGGCTGCCGTGAAGAACAAGGCTAATGTTCTTTTTAGCGCTACGTGCAGCCTGATTAAGGGTGCTTATGACAACTTTGCTGGTGACGATTTGCAAATCATCGTTGACCGGCAGGGCGGGCGGGTCCACTATCGTAAGAACCTGCAGCGGATGTTCGGCGATATGGAATTGAAGATTCTCCGAGAGAGCCCGGCGACCAGCAGCTATGAATTGCAGGCCGGCGGCAAAGCGATGCGCGTGCATTTTGTAGTCGGCGCCGATGGGCGATTTTTGCCGGTCTCGCTGGCGTCAATGGTTAGCAAATATCTCAGGGAGCTTCTTATCGGCAGTATCAACCGCTATTTCGCTGGCTTGAGTGTGGACTTGAAACCGACAGCAGGGTACTGGAAGGACGGTTTGCGTTTTATCGAGGATATAAAAACCTGTTTGCCACAAGTTCGGTACGACAGCGATCAGTTGATTCGCTCTCGTTGATAAAGATCGAGGTCCGGGATATAACAATGTAATGAATTGTAGATTTTATGTGTCTTTCGACGGGCGGAAATGACATAGTGACTGGGTGATTACTGCTGTTGTAATTCTTCGTTAAGCAGGCGGATGTGACGGTTCTCTTCTTTGATAATCTTGTCGATTGTATCTTCGCTGGCCGGGTCCCGGGCAAAGTCCTTCAATCCACGATAGAAGAAGATAGCTTCTTTTGACCGTCTGATGGCGTCCTTAAATATCTCCTTCCTGTTTTCACGGTCGAGCGGCCCTTTTAGCGAGCCCGGTTTAGTGGCAAACACGGCAAGGCCCGCCATTACATTGGGATTAGACAAGACATAATTATTAGGATCGAAAGTTCCGAATTCGCCCGTTTGTTCGGAAAATCTTTTTCTCCTCTGTGCGAGGATCTTTTCGTGCCTGGCTTTCCACGTAGCCAGTTTATAGCAAGTATCGCGAATTTCCATATCATCGAACAACTCCGCCGTTTTGAGGTAGAATTTAGCGCCGTTATGTTCGATCTTTTCGGCTATTTGGAGAATCTCAAAGACGTTGAATTTAGTCTCCATTACTCCACCTTCCCTAAAAAGCCTTATCCTTTCCTAATGTTCCATATCCGCTCAACTGATGATTGTCATTGCGGCAGATGCTTCCACAGGTGGCAGAGCAGTACGCTGCTAAGCCTTAATATTGTTAAAATACCAAATTTGTCCTGCAAGTTCAATCACATCGGTATAGTTTTTTTAAAATTATTTTGCTATGGAAATCACAGAACAATAGTCCATTATTTCTGTCTGTCCGTCACTTCCCCGAAACTTGGGTTTTTATTCGTTGATTTTCAGGACGGCGGCGGCGCGGAGTTTGGAATTCTTAATCGAGCAAAGCACTTCGTTGGCCTGCCCTAATGGGAATTCCTCGATTGTGGGGGCTATAGGTATCCGGGCCGCTAAAGGCAGGAATTCTTCCGCATCCCGGCGCGTAACATTGGCGACGGACTTTATCTCTTTTTCGAGCCAGAGATATTCGGCATAATCGAGCGGTGGAACGGGAGTTTCTTTGCGAATGGCGTTTATTATCAACCGGCCGCCCCTTTCCAGAACGCCCAGGGCATCTCGAACGCACTCTCCGACCGGCGTGAAATCCATAATTTTGTTGAGCTTTTCAGGCGGATTGTCGCCGGATAAGCCCGTCCAGACGGTGCCGAGGCTTTTAGCTAACTCGGCGTGCCGGGCTGTTTTCGTAAAAACAAAGACCGGGCTGTTCGGGAACTTGTATTTGATTATCTGGATCACAATGTGGGCCGATGCTCCGAAGCCGAAAAGGCCGATCTTCTGGCCGTCCGTTATATCCGCAAGCCTGAGTGTGCGATATCCGATTACGCCGGCACATAAAAGCGGGGCGGCTTGTGAGTCTGAAAACCGTTTGGGGATCGGATAAGCGAAATCCTCGCCGATAACCATAAATTCTGCATAGCCGCCATTGGCGTCTTTGCCGGTCCATTTGGCCCGGGCGCAGAGGTTTTCGCTGCCTGTTCGGCAAAAATCGCATTCGCTGCAACTGGAAAAAAGCCAGGTGATTCCCACCCGGTCGCCGATTTTATGTTTTGTTACGGCTTTGCCCTTATCAACGACCTTTCCCACGACCTGATGGCCGGGAACGATAGGTGATTTTGTCGGCTTAAGCCTGCCTTCGGCTTCATCGAGGTCGGTATGGCAGGCGCCGCAAACCGAGACCTTAACGAGGATTTGCCTGTCGTTCGGCGTGGGAATTGGCAAATCGGCATGTTTCAAAGGCTTCTCTTCAATCGGCGATTGTCCATCTAAAATCATCGCCTTCATTGTGAGGTTTCCTTTTCAAGCCGGCTTGCAAAGACTTCGTAGCTGTCCCTGCCGAAAAGGCAAAAGACAACCTTTTCCAGGCCGGTTTGGCCTTTAAGGTAATCGATGGTTGTTTTGAGCATAATTTCGGCGCACCGCCCGATGGGGAAGCCGAAAATTCCCGTGCTGATTGCCGGGAAAGAAATACTCTTTAGATTATTTTCGTCGGCTACTTTAAGCGAGTTGTATGTTGCGTTCTTCAGCTTTTGGTCCTCGTCTCCTTCGTCCATACGAGGCCCCACGGCGTGAATTACGTGCTTTGCTTTCAAGTTGCCACCGGTTGTGATGACGGCGCCGCCAACAAATGTCCCGCCTATTTTGTTACATTCTTCCTGGATGTTAGGTCCGCCTTTTCGATTGATTGCTCCTGCGACTCCGCCGCCCAGAATCAATCGGGTATTGGCGGCATTAACGATGGCGTCGGTGTCCATTTCGGTAAGGTCGCCGTCGAGCAGTTCCAGAACACGATTGTTTATCTTCACTTTCATCTAAGGCGGCGATTTATTAAAAGATTCTGTTTCTGTCCGTAATGAATTTATCCACTTTATCCATCAGGACTCCCTCGCCGGAGGGTTTTGTTTTATTCTTGGTGTTTTTCTTTGGTATTGATTTCTTCTCGTGTGACTTGGGTTTGCATTCAGCCTTGATTTTGACAATTGTATCGTCGGCATGGTCTTTGATGCCGGCTATTTCCCGGGCTGTTTCGATTTTGATTTTCGCCAATTGTTTCGTATATAATTCGGCCTTTTCTCGCAATTCATCTTCGATTTTTGCCCGTTTTTCAGCTTCGATTTCGGCCTTTTTTTCCGCTTTGGCTCTTAACCTGGCTTCGGTTTTAGCTTTCGCCTCGGCTTTGGCTCTTGCTTTGGTCTCAGCCTTTGCCTTTTCTTCGGTCCGGGCTTTTGCTTCGGCGTAAATCCTGATCTTTTCTTCAGCTTCGGCAAGCAATTTAGTTTCGCTTGTATGCCTTGCTTCGATTTCGGCCTTCAGTTTCTCTTCGGCTTGTGCTTTCGCCTCGGCGTAGGACCGTATTCTTTCTTCGGCCCTGGCCAATGCCTCGCTATAAAGGCGTTTACTTTCTTCGACGTCAGGTTTTACTTGATTATCAGCCTTAACTTTTACCTGTGTTTTGGCAACTGTTTGTTCTTTCGCACTGACAATTAGCTGGGCTTTGGCTTCAAGCCTTTGTTTTGTATCGGAATCATTAATGTCCTGCTCACCGGGTTTGAAAAACAGAGGTTCTGCAAACTGGATAGCAATACGATTCACCTTGCTGCTGAGGCTATCAATCCGGCAGACACGTCCGATGCGATTGAAAAATACAGTATCGAACGAGTCATCAGAGTCGAAATATGGGACGCCAAAGTTTGTTGTTATCGATTGATTCGGTTGCGGACAGTTTTCATCGGCGTGGTAAAGAAGTG
>JBARRE010000543.1:0-4492 GCA_049644065.1 Sedimentisphaerales bacterium
GGAGCGCGGCATGGCGGGCGGCGGGATATTACTCGCTGGCCGAGATAGCCTGCGCGAAAGGTGACATGGTTGCCGCTCTGGACTTTGTGGGCCGCTCGTTCGAAGCCAATGCGCTGAATATCAGGGCACTGAATCTGAGAGCCGCGGTGCTGCGCCACATGGGTAAGGCGGACGATGCTCTGAAGGTATTGGCATTGGCCCATCAAATAGCCGACCCTCTCGATGTTCGTATTATGGCCGAACGATGGCTCGCGACGAAAAGTCCTAAGATTGCAGAGGCTCTGGTTTCGGTAATGAATGAGCATCCGGCGACGGCTCAGGAGACAGCCGCGGAGTACTTCAACGCCGGTCTCTGGCAAGATGGTTCGGAGGTGCTTTCACAATTGATTGAAGCGGCTCCGGAAAAATCCAAAATCTCGCCTATGGCCTATTACTATCTGGGTTATTTTGCCCGGAAAATGGGACAGGCACGCGAGGCTTCCGAATACTACAGCCTTGCCGTGAAAATGTCGCCGGACTACGTTTTTCCATTCCAGCATGAAGCTATAGCAATTCTTCAGGAGGCGATCAAAGCAAGGCCGAACGATGCGATGGCGCCTTACTATCTCGGTAACCTTCTGTTTGACTGGCAGCCCGAGGAGGCGGTGAAACTGTGGGAAAAGTCAGTTTCACTCGGCGCTACGTTCCCGATTGTGTACCGCAACCTGGCAATTGCTTATTCGCATCAGGAGAAAAATATCGAACTCGATAAGGCCATCGCGAGCCTGGAGAAAGCAGTCTCGCTCGACAGCAAGTACGCAATCCACTTCTTCGAGCTTGACCAGCTCTACGAAGCGGCGGGGACCGCTCCGGAAAAGCGGCTGGCTATCCTCGAAAAGAATCACGCTACCGTCACCGAACGGGATGACTCGCTGTCCCGTGAAATCTCGCTTAAAGTGAATATGGGGAAATACGATCAAGCTATCGAAATGATGCGGGGAAGAAAATTCAATATCTGGGAAGGCGGCGCCCGGTTCAATGTGAATGATTGCTGGACTGACGCCTACCTGCTGCGCGGCCATAAGAACTTCACTGCCAGCCGGTACAAAGCAGCTCTTGCTGACTATCAGTCATCCGTCGAGTTTCCCGAAAATCTTCGCTCGTCGAGTGGCAGAGGCGGTCGACGTAATGCGGAGGTCTCCTACTGGGTAGCAGTGGCCTATGAAGCGCTGGGTGACCGTCAGAATGCTGAGAAGTTCTGGACGGAATCGTCATCGGCTGGACGGCCGCGAGGCGGTCGAAGCGTCCAGCGATACTACCAGGCGCTTTCGCTCCGGAAACTCGGCAAGAACGAGGATGTCGAAGAAATTTTCCGGGACCTTGTGAAATCCGGAAACGAAGCTCTGCAGCGATCCTCCTCGCAGATCGACTTTTTCGCCAAGTTCGGCGAGCAGCAGTCCCAGCGGTCCAGGCTGGCTGATGCTCACTACATGGCCGGACTCGGTTACCTTGGGCTCAATGAAAAGGACAAAGCCCGGCGGGAATTTAATCAGGCTCTTGAGGCCGGTCCCGACCATCTCGGTGCTAAAACAATGCTTGCTCAATTATAAAAAAGGAGTCGAGTCATGGCCGCAAATGAGATTACAAGAAAATCTGAACGTATACTAATAAGGTCCGACCGACGTGCATTTGGAAAGGCTGTTTTAGCAGGCATTCTGGCCGGCCCTGCCGCTATGTCCTCTATTGCGCAGGCAGCTACATCGAATCGATCCGTAGCAGGAGATAAAGGCATGAAGCTGGCCTTAATGCTCCGTCCGGAAGACGAGGAAAGATGGACTCTTGCGCGTCAGATCGGGATCAATCATGCGATTGTGTCCTTAAGCCGCGTGCTGAACAGGACCAAGCCGGAGCAGTACTTCGATACGCTTACGAAGATCAAAGCGACCTACGAAACATCGGGACTAACCATTGCCGGTGTGGAGAGTCACCCGGTTGCCGCGGAGAAGATCAAGCTGGGCCTGCCCGGCAGGGATGAGGAAATCGCCAACTACTGTGCCGTGATCGAGGCTATGGGCAAGGTCGGGATTCCAATGTGCTGCTACAACTTCATGGCCGGCATCGGTTGGTACCGCACCAAAGTCGATATCCCCGAACGCGGCGGCGCACTGGCAAGTGAATTCGATAACAAGGTCGCCGAAGAGCAGGGACTCAGCCGGTGGGGGAGGATCAGCGAAGAAAAAATCTGGGACAATCTGACTTACTTCCTCGAACGAATTATTCCCGTTGCGGAGAAGGCGGGCGTGAAAATGGCGCTGCATCCTGATGATCCGCCACTCTCGCCGCTTCGTGGTATCGGGCGCATCCTGATTAGTGGCGAGGCCTTTCGCAGGGTCCTTAAGATCATGCCGAGTCCGGTCAACGGCATCGCTTTCTGCCAGGCCAACTTCAAGCTCATGGACGAAGACATTAAGTCGCTGGTCAGGGAGTTCGGCGGACAAGACAAGATATTCTTCGTTCACCTTCGAGATGTCACGGGGACTCGAGAGCGTTTTCGCGAGACGTTCCACGATAACGGCCCGACCGACATGGCCGAAATGCTCAAGATCTATCACGAAGTTGGTTTCCGCGGGCCGATCCGTCCGGACCACGCACCCACACTGGCGGACGAGAGCAACCAGAGCCCTGGCTATGCCATGCAGGGCAAAGTCTTCGCGATCGGCTATAT
This sequence comes from Sedimentisphaerales bacterium, assembly GCA_049644065.1. GTDB lineage: Bacteria > Planctomycetota > Phycisphaerae > Sedimentisphaerales > Anaerobacaceae > JAFGPJ01. Next base: position 2,705 of record JBARRE010000543.1, read on the forward strand.
GAAAGGCATCGCACAGGCCTTGAACATACCGGTAATATGAATCCGCAATAATCATTAAGCGGCACTTGATTTTCGGTGCCGGTTAGAATGGTGAAAGGAAATAAAATGGATTCCAAATGCAATATGTCACGCCGTCGATTCCTGCAGTATACCGGCGTGAGTCTTGCCGCCTCATCTGTCTTTGCCCATCCGGAATCGGCTGTTGCGAACTCGGTAAAAATTCCAATTATTGACACCCATACACACTTTTACGATCCGACGAGGCCGCAGGGCGTGCCGTGGCCGCCCATGACCGATCCGTTATTGTACAAGCCGCATCTGCCGGAGCACTTCTGCAGCCTGACGGAAAAGTACGGTGTAGTCGGCACCGTTGTGGTCGAGGCCAGTAGTTTGGTCCAGGACAACCAATGGATACTCGATCTTGCGAAAGAGAATCCGGTGATTGTCGGTTTCATCGGCAACCTCGAACTTGGCAAGCCTGAATTTGCCGGCCATCTAAAACGCTTCAGTGCAAATCCGATCTTTAGGGGACTTCGACTGCATGGACTTGCCTTGACGAGAAACCTGGGCGACAGGGCATTCAAGGACGATTTGCGCCGCCTGGACGACCAACAGCTCACGCTCGATCTGGTCGGGGATACTCAGATGCTGCCGGCTATAGTGCGTCTGGCAAAGCTTGTGCCGGGCTTGCGTATTGTTATCGACCATCTTCCGTTCAGGAATTGGGATGGTGATGTAATGGAGGTGAAGCGTGCGCTGACCAGGATTGCCGAGCTGCCGAATGTGTACGTGAAGATTTCTAATGTTGTGCGTCGAGTAGACGAGCGCATCGTCGAAGAGCCGGAGTTTTATCGTCCCGTGCTGGATGTACTCTGGGAATTATTCGGCCCCGACCGCGCGATATTCGGCAGCAATTGGCCGGTTAGTAACCGGGTTGCGCCCTATGCGAGCGTAGTTAAAGTTGTCGCCGAATATTTCAGCACGAAAGAGAGGCCGGAGGCGGAGAAGTTTTTTTGGAAAAACTCCCAGGCGGCTTACCAATGGAAAGCACGCGGTAAGGTTTCAGCACGTATCGATTTGGAAAAGGACAAATATGAATAATCGATTCTATATAAAAAGAATGTGTCACTTAATCGCGCTGGTGGTTGTGGTTCTTGCGGGCAGGATATGCGCCCAACAGGCTGTCGTCTCAATTCAGGTAGATGCTGCCCAAAGAGGCAAACCGCTCAAGCATGTCTGGCAGTACTACGGCTACGACGAGTGCAACTACACGACAACGCCCGACTGCAAAGCCCTGATGAAAACCGTAGCAGAGATTAATCCCGAGCCTGTTTATCTTCGGCAGCATTTTCTGCTCAACAGCGGTGACGGCGCAGCTTCTCCCAAATGGAGCTCGACAAATGTTTATACCGAAGACAGCAGCGGCAATCCGGTCTATGACTGGCGAATCTTGGATGGTATCATGGACGCTGTCACGGCATCCGGCTGCCGGCCATTGGTCGAAATCGGGCTCATGCCGAAAGACCTTTCCGTAAGGCCCGAGCCATACAGGCCGCCCAAACCGTTCGGGCCGAACGAGGGTATCGGCGTGTTCTTCCCTCCCAAAGATTACGAAAAATGGGCCGAGCTGATTCGCCGGTGGGCCCGCCATACAAAAGCCCGATATAAAAACGCCGAAGAAACCTGGCTGTGGGAGCTATGGAACGAGCCGGACATATTCTATTTCCAGGGCACGTACGAGGATTATGAGAAGCTCTTCGAGTATACCGAGCAGGCCCTGCACGAAGT
>JBARRE010000544.1:0-3423 GCA_049644065.1 Sedimentisphaerales bacterium
GCTTTGGGTCCAGCCGTTGGCAATGGTGCTGGGCATCGTTATGTTCTCGGCCATGTCCTATCAAACTTTGTCAACCGGCATGCGCCCCTTTTATGCTATGAAACGCTATATTCATCCGGTTGTCGGCTGGAGCTGGGCTATCGGCGCTCTTCTGGCGACAGTCATCTGGCATTTGCCACAGTACGCACTGGCGGCCGGAATGACCGACGACATGATAAAGGCAACAACGGGCTGGGTGCCCTCGACACCGGCGGCGCAGACAACCGTGTTGATTTTGATTGGCCTGATTGTTTTGACCATATCGACTGCGGTGGCCTGGACGTACAGCACCGGACATAAAGGTATCAGGTTTTACGAACGTGCCCTAAAAGGCCTTGTCTGGATGATTATTCTCGCTTTCTCGATTGTGATAGTGCGGCGGGCAATCGACGGCGGCGTGCAGTGGGGCAAGTTGTTCAAAGGTTTTCTTCCGCTGTATATTCCGACGGACCCGCGGGGAGTCTCGATTGTAATGGCGGCATTCAGTGCGGCCACCGGAATAAACGCCACGTTCCTCTTTCCCTATACCCTGCTTGCGAGAGGTTGGGGCAAGGAACATAAAGGCTTATCCAGGTTTGATTTAATTACCGGCATGCTTCTGCCATTTTGCATTGCGACCTCGCTCATGGTCATCGCTACCGGGTGCACGATCTATGATCCCGTGCAATTTGCTTCGGGATCCACGAGACTCTCACCCATGACAGCAGCAGCCATGTTTGAATCCGCCGGTTTGAGCATGTTCTTCTCGCGAATCGTTTTTGGGCTGGGAATACTGGGAATGGCCCTGAGTTCGATTACTATGCATATGATTATCAGCGGTTTTGCCGTATGCGAAATATTCGGGATCGAACCGGGTAGCTGGCGTTACCGCCTGGCGTGCCTTATTCCTGCACCGGCTGTAGTTGGCGTGGTCCTTTGGAAGTATATAGGGTCCTGGATCGCCATACCGACTTCTGCAATCTGCGGCCTGATGCTGCCGATCGCTTTCATCGCCTTTTTCATTCTCAACAACAGCAAAAAGTATCTCGGCGAAAACAAGCCAAGCGGCACAAAAGCCCTGGTTTGGAACATCGCTATGATTATTTCAATCGGCGTTACTATTGCCAGTATAGTCTATTATCTTGTTTCGCTGGTATGATCGCTTACTCACTTTTTGCGTCGATGTTTTATTGCAGGCTTTTTCATCCTTTCTCAGGACCCGAACTGGCCCAGATTGTTTTGATGTTGTCCTTAATTCGCTCGCCCCGGCACATCCTCATGAAACGCCGCTGAATTTTTAGTCCGCTTGACTCGGCGATTTTAACAGCATGGACATTGCCGGTAGGTATATCAACGAATACAGCTTTTCCCGCACACCTGTCCAAAGCATCGGATAACAACGCCGGGCCGGCATTCACGGTTGCTACACACGGGCCAATTTGTAAGGCATTTGCTCCCGGACGCATGGTGACAAAACCATCTATTTTGTCATGCAGTGTCAGGATGTGGGTATTCTCCGGAAATTCCTTAAATAGCATGCTAAGCATCTTCGCTCGATTTGTTCCTGTCATTTGCTTATCAAACTCAATCATATCCGCGAAGGGTGGCAGCCTCAAGCGGCAGTCCCTTGGGGACACCTTATGGCGCTTGGGGATGGACTCTTCCCCACCATCCCCAAAGCCTACGGCTTTGAGGCTGCCACCCAGATTTCTACTCGACGGGGCGAAACCCTCGAATCGAACTAATTCGTATTCCGGCACGAATCCTAATTTCTCGTAGATAGGTTGGCCCAAACGAGTAGCGTCAAGACGAACGGTCTCAACTTTTCTACTGTCAAGATAATCAAGAGAATGCTTCAAAAGTTTTGTGCCGACACCCTGGCCCCTTGCATCCTTATCGACAAGGACCATGGCAATCCATGCCACATTCTCGAAGATACAGGTGGTCGTGGTCCCGACAGAGCATCCATTGAGTTCGGCCACAAAACAACCATCAGGCTCCATGTTCATAAAACGCAGCCAATCCGATTCGGTTTGGTTCCATCCTGCCTGCCGGGATAATCGTAATCCAAGTCGAAGGTCATCGATTGTCATCAGTCGAATCTCTATCATATCCGCTAACTATACAAAATTCCCAGTAATCAGAAAAGCACGACTTTCAGCATCTGTTGTAATTTGAGATCGCCTGATTTCTTTTGACCATGGACACCATGGCCTGCTTATCTACGTCGTCACGTAGAGCTTGCTTTGGTAGTCTTGCGGGTGGATGTTCGCTTAGTATTCCCCGATGTGTGTTGTTTTTTGCTGCCTGCTGTATTTGCTTTGGTAAGGTCGGCTCTCAACTCAGCAAGCTTTGTGGCATAGTCTTCTTCCTGGGCCGAGACCTTTTTGGAATTAAAGTACCTGCCGGATGCGATTATGGCCGCGGCAAGCAGAAGCAGAACGCAGTAGGTGAGTATTGTTTTATTTTTTTCCGTCAGAAAAGCAGTCCGCTAAAATTGCGTTTTTCGCTGTATCTTGATATTGCATTCTCTATATCGGCTAAAAATGAGCGCGCAATTTGCCGAAGTCCGTCATTCTCGATGACAGTTCAAATTTACACCGAAAACGAACACTTTTATGCGGATTGGTCCGATATCACATCGGGGGCGTGCGGTGGATTTGCATTTCGAAGCGGTTAATCCTCCTCGCGTAACACTCATTTTTCTAAGAGGCTCTAACAAAACCAAACTTGAAGAATACCGAACCGCTCCGCGGGGCTATTTCAATAGATCCCTCGGCTACGCTCGGAATGACAAGTTAGGTTTTGTTAGAGCGCCTAAATCTTCGTGCGCCTCAAGGTTCGTATCCCAAAGATCCCCAGGTTGCTTTCTGCAATTTCATGAGATCGACGTTGTCCGGCTGATTTTTCTCTATTCCCGCTCCGGCTTCGGAAATGGCCCAGGGCTCGTTGCCGTAATCTATCGTTCGCTGGTCCCTCCAGCCCCACGATTCACAATGTCCTTCGGCAAACGCCAGGGTCGTGCCCTTGTGGTGACGCATGGGGATCGGATTCCACCACGTCGGCTGTGTGTACCAGATGGCCCAGCAGGCGTCCCAGTCTTCGCCGTAATCGTCGAGAAAAACCATTCTTTCGCCGGGCCTGGTGATTTCCGACAGTTTCGTATATACTTCGCCGCTTCCGGTAAATTCGACTCCGTTCATGGAATGGATGGTGCTGTAAGTCCGCATTTCACCTCGTTCGGCGACCGGACAGCGGTACAGCTTGGTCATCTTGGTATATTCGTATAAGAGACCATTTGTAATAGCTTCGAGTTGCTCTTCGACAGGTCTCTCGTTTGGCAGGTTTCCGATGAGTCTTACCCATCCGTCATCGCCGGCCAGTCCTCGAACCAAGCGACCGTCA
>JBARRE010000545.1:0-3005 GCA_049644065.1 Sedimentisphaerales bacterium
CGTCTTTGCCTGCCTTAGCCGCCATCGTAGCGGCCGTCGCGTGCCAGTTCGGACCGGTCGCGATCAGCACGGCGTCGATATCGTCGCGGGCGAGTAGCTCGCGCATGTCGATGTACGGCGTGCAGTCCTTGTTGCCGTTGTGGGCATCGACCATGTCCTTGGCGCGCTTGCGGTTGTCGCCCCGTACGTCACAGACGGCAACGCACTGCAAATCAGGCTCCCGCAGGAAGCAGCCCAGCACGTAACGGCCGCGATTCCCGATCCCAATGGCGCCCAGTTTGAGTCGTTCGCTGGGGGTCACGCTGCCATTCTTGCCTAGCGCCGTGCCTGGGATCACTTGTGGCACCGCCAGGCAGACACCGGCCTTCACTGCGGTTTTGAGAAACCGCCGCCGGTTTAGACCAACTCTTTTTTTACACATACTTGACCTCCCACTGAATAAAAATTTACGGGCCATCGTTATTACACTTCTCATAGGCCCTTTTTCTCATATCCGGGTACTTTCAGCTCCTTTATGAATACATTTTTGAACTGCACCAGGCTGGGTGGGCTGTTCCACTGGCCGTCGCGTTTGCTGCCGTGGTGCTGCAAGGCAAATGGGCCGCTCTTTGGGATGCCCGGAAGCTGGGCCTTGTCGATGACCTTGATTCCGTTGAGCACAACCGTAACGCGGTCGCCCCGCATAGTGATCTCAAAACGGTTCCACTGGCCCACGGGCTTGTCGGCCTGATGACGAGGAGTTACGCCGGCCCGAACTTCCGGCGGCATTGTTTTGTCCATGCGATAGCCGTAGAACTCCCCTGAGCCGATCGGCCAACACCATATATTGACCTGGCTCCTGCCGGCCCCGCGCAGGTAAACACCGCTGTCGGAATCGGGCAGCGCCAGCGTCATCTCCTTGCCCTTGATGTCTTTAGCATGCGTGCCGTCAGGCAGGATGTAGGGAATGCGTGGATTAATGTAGGGGGTTTCCTTGATCCGCCAGTCTACGCGGAGTACGAAGTCCTTGAAATCCTCGGTATGCCAAAGGCTTTTATCGCCCTTGGCCTCGCTCTCGGCGTCGTAGTCGATGACTCCGTTTATAATTTTCCAGTGTCCATTATCGCCTTCGGGAACTTTCCAGCCGGTGAAGTCCCTGCCATTAAACAGGGCCCGAAATCCGGGCGGAGGTACATTGTCCTTCTCCTGCTGCATCGACTTGGCTTGACCGTAAATCGCTGTTACGAAGACCACTATTGCACATACCGTTATTGTCGCTATTCGTTTTGCTGTCATTTTAATCTCCTATTCTTTTGCCGTGAATCTGTTAATATCATGGTCAATCGCAGTGAATATTTAAAAATACTCACCCTGTTAGCTCAGAGAAAGCCATTAGCCGGAAATAACCATCAAGACTTAAATGAAATTACTTCTATTCCGGTTTACATATACATTCGGATGTTGGTTTACCGCAACCTGAACAGATATCATCCTCGACAGGATTTTCGGGCGGTGTACATCCACATGAGTCACACATTTGTATCTCCTTACTTAATGAGAACCCAAAATTGATTTAGCAAAATTGTAATCTGCATTCAGCAGATAAGCAAGAGGCAAAAAATCCTGTTTTGACGGCTTTTCAACGGCAAACTCACTAATTTTGCATTTTACACCTGTGGCGGGGCCATTTTTATTTTTGAGTTTGATTCCGGCCAGAGGCCGCGATAGATGTTGAAGTTCTCTTTCTTCTGTTTCTATACGTCTTTGTCATCCCTTTTCGCCTTCAACCTCAGAAATCGGTAAACGGCAATAATAAAATCAAAATATTTAAATTCATAAATTACTTCCTTGGCTTGTGCGATTGGTGTCGATTTCTTCGATGTACTTTCGAAAATCAGGACGCATATCGACAAGTTCTAATTCAGTGAGTTCACCACTCTTTGCTCGTCTAACAACAGCATGGCGACTAATGGGCCTTTCAATGTCGACTATTGTTGATTCCGTCTTGTACGAAGGAGTTTCGTCAAACTTCCGTTCCTCAGTTCCAATTTTAATAAAGAGATTGTCGTAAAGCCATGTCCTTTTATTTACCTCAAGAGATAGCTTAGTATTGACGGAAATTGTAACAGGTATATCGTGAGTAACTTCGTCTTCAATCCCAACATCTACTGATTGGATCTCAATCGGAATCGTTTTGACAATCATTTTTATGTTGGAATCCTTTGGAATGTCATCCCTTCCGAAGCTAAAGAGGTTATACAAGCTAACGCCTTTTTCTTCCACTTCTCTTACTACTGCTTGAGAGATACTATCCCAATGCTTCGAAAGAAAACCTGTTACCTCAGCTTCGCGAGCTGCTCTTTCCTGTTTCCATGTGGCGTTTAGTTTTTCATCTAAGAGTTTTCTGGCATCTTGGAGGCTATTCACTCTCTCGAACTTGACTTCATGTTGAGCAAACCTTTTCTTTAACTCCTGCGATGGAAAATCGTTGTCTTGTGTCACTATGACGTAAGTTTTGTAGTTCCAGCCTCGTTCTACCAATTTGAGCATAGAAAGGATCACTAATTCGTCTTTGAAACCTTTGTTTCCGTATCTGAACGGTGGTACAGCAGCAACAGCCCGCTCAGTTAGTGTACGGATGGTTGCGTTTGGTGGGGCCAGCAGGCGACATCCACACTTTTTTAGATAACTTACAAAAGATCCGTGGACATTGTTCCAGAATTCATCCTTAGTTATATTGAACTCGGGTATGTCCGTAAAATACTTCTTAATGTGGTTTCTGCATTTTATATAATTCTTATAGCTATCTAAAAACTTGTCTATCCTATGCTTAAGCCACTCACGGGCTACTACATCGGAGATGTAGACTTTGGCGCCTATATTGTCAGCATCTGCTACAAGGCCTGAAAGGTCACCTGCGGTAAGATTCTCTGGTAGAGAATCGAGGATGTTTGTGTCCAAAAATATTGCAATTGGAAATATCTCTTTGTCATTACTGTCATTCATGTCTGAAGATAATATGGGAC
>JBARRE010000546.1:0-3153 GCA_049644065.1 Sedimentisphaerales bacterium
GGTCTTTCCTATGCACACTTCACAACCTTTTTCTTGTATATCACATTTTTAATGACTGCCACCGCGGCAGCAGTAGGGTTGACCATTTTAGTGACAGTTTATGGCCTGGTCCAATATGAGAGCAAAATCTTAGCCGGCGTATTCGTGACAACAATTATAGGTTCACTGTCTTTCTTATTTATGCCCCTGCCGCAGCCAAAAGGACAGGGACGGTTGAGCACTACCCTGCGCAGTTTTCTTTCCGACCGAAGTCAAATATCGAAAGAAAGAAAAACGGTTTTTGCGGCGGCTGCACTTTTGGCGGTGAATTTTTTACTTGCCGCCTTAAGACTTGGCATTATTTACAATAGTATAGGTAAGAATATACATCCCGCAGGGTATCTTGTACTTGGAGCTCTGGGCTTTGTCGTTTTATTCATCGGACTGACCCCCGGCTCGTTGGGAATCAGAGAGCTTGTTCTTGGCTTCGGTGCAGTAGTTCTGGGAATGCCTTTGGAAGTGGGAATCTTAGCAGCAATGGTCGATAGAGCGGTAAGCGTCAGTTACGCCTTTGTCGTGGGCGGCGGCTGTGCACTATGGCTATGGCGTAAGTGTCCCACCGACTTCAGGCAGAAGCAAAGCGGCACCTTGTCAAACAGGATGTTAATATAATAGAGGTCAGGATATTTTGAAGTGTTTATGAACACATGGGTAACTACACCTACAAAGAATATTCTATTGGTTAAAATGGAGAAGAAATGTTATGAAGAAAGATAATCGTCAGAAGAGCCAAAAAGTCTATCTTGTCTTGGCACTCCAAATGCGAAAGTACGGAGGTCTATAATTACTTATGAATTTTTCCTCAAACAGGGACAAGCTCTGTCCGTGCCGGAATTTAGACAGACGTGGAATTACACTGTATGAATAAAGAAAAGCCCAATAAAAGAAGTTTCAGTACGGAAACCAGATGTATATTGCTACTGGTTACCATTACTTTGGCAGCCTATGCCAACAGTTTTTCTGGTTCCCTCATCTTCGACGATCACAAGAACATAAATCATAACCCAAACATTCGATCGCTCTGGCCGCTTACCAAGGCGATATCGGCGCCGGCGACCACGGGCATACGCACACGACCTGTAGTATGCCTCTCATTAGCGTTGAACTATGCGCTCTTCGGCAATTACACAGCCGGATACCACGCCTTTAATTTGGCAATCCATCTCATGGCGAGCCTCACTCTCTACGGAATTGTGAGGCGGACCCTTCTCAGCGAACGCCTGCGGGCCAGATTCGGCGAGCATGCGACAGTCCTGGCCTGGCTAACAGCAGCGATCTGGACAGCACACCCACTTCAGACTCAAAGCGTAACCTACATTATCCAGCGGTGTGAATCACTTATGGGACTTTTTTACCTGCTGACGCTGTATACAATGATAAGAGCTATGCAGTCTCGACGAGCTGCCATCTGGTCGGTCGTCTCTGTGCTGTGTTGTGCCCTGGGAATGGCTACTAAGGAAGTAATGGTCACCGCCCCGGTAATAGTGCTGTTATACGACCGGGCATTTGGGGCAGGATCATTTGTCTCGGCTCTGCGGCGTCGGTGGCCCTTGTATGCAGGATTGGCGGCCACCTGGGGCATTCTTGCAGCCTTGTTGTGGACATTCCGACACTCCACGCAGGAAGCGTGGGATTCTATTAGCTTCAGTGTGCTGGACTATGCGATGAATCAGTGTATTGTAATTGTCCATTATATCAGACTGTCTTTGTGGCCGGCGAAATTGTGTCTTGACTACAGTTGGCCGGTAGTTAAAGCCTGGGACCAGCTTGTGCCTTCAATCCTTATAATTTTGGCTATGCTTGGAATAACGGTTTGGGGGCTGATCCGAAACCGCAGTTGGAGCTACTTAGGTGTGTGGTTTTTCGGGATACTCGCCACGACTTCGAGTTTTGTCCCGATCCCAAATTTGATATTCGAGCACCGAATGTATCTTTCTTTGGCTGCACTGATACTATTATTTGTCACAACCGCATACGTATTTTCTGAATATGCGGCGAAGCGACTTCAGGCAAGCAGGAAAATAGCGCCTGGCACAATTACAGAAAGATCTAAGCGCTGCATCCAGGTTATTTTTATGGCAACTATCATCGCTGCGTTGACGGTGAGAACATTGAGCCGGAATGCGGATTACCAGGATCCCGTGCGGGTCTGGGAGGGGGCCATCGACGTCGCGCCGCACAATCCACGTGCCCATGCGAATTTGGGACGAGCACTTAAAGTACAGGGCAGGCTTGACGAAGCGGCTCGTTGCTATCGTCAAGCATTGCGGCTCCTGCCCGACCAGACTTTGTGGCTCAAGCGAGACCAAGAGTTGGCGGCCATAGCAAAGAGCAATTTGGGCCTTCTACTAGTAGCACAGGGCAAACTCGATCTGGCGATGGAGCATTACGAGGAAGCCCTGAATCTGGAACCCGACATGGTGAACCCGTTGTTCGGGATAGCATGGATTCTGGCCACACATCCGGACCCGGAGCGGCGAGATGCATCCAAGGCAGTAGAACTTGCCGAACGCGCAATGGGACTAACAGAATTGCCACGCTCATGGCACTTTGACAAGTTAGCAGCAACCTATGCGGCAAAGGGAAGATTTGGGCAAGCTCAGGCGGTTGCAGAAAAAGCACTCGTTCTGGCATCTGAAGAAAATAATAACCAACTGGCCAATGATATCAGCGAACGGCTGGAACTTTACAAACAGGCAAAACCCTATCGAGAATCACTACAAACACAAGGCTCTTCCATATCTGATCCCAAAGATGCTCAAGATTGAAGAACATATTACGACGGGACGAAATTTGGTTTGATAAATATATACGTGTCTTGAAGTCCGCCGGCGTGGCGATTCCCAGAATAAACAGCAGCAATCCGGTACATGGTATAAGCCTGATGAAACACATTCTTTCCGGCGGAAAAGACCCGCTTCCCGAACGGAGTGTGTTCTGGGAGCTTACCGGTAAAGTCGCCGTGCGAAAAGGCAAATGGAAACTTGGTGTCTTTTCGGCAGGCCTGAAAAAAATCTAAATTTTTTAGGAGGCGTCGGTCCTTTGGAGCGTGTCCCGGTAATTCCAGGGCATCCAGCGGTCGGGGTGTGAGGACAGTTCGTTGGCGTGTTTTTG
>JBARRE010000547.1:0-2622 GCA_049644065.1 Sedimentisphaerales bacterium
TTTTCATTTTGATCCGAAGAAACTACCGGCCCTGTTATTCAGCGGAGTGCGAACCTTAAAGCTCAGCGATTCGCATATCCAGGCTCTGCGCGATTACGTATTGAACGGCGGCATGATTATCTGCGATTCGATTGCCGGGTCACCGTACTTTTACGAATCGGCAAAGAAGATTTTCCTTCGGGCATTTTCGGAAAGTCGTTTTCGCATAATACCACCCGACCATCCACTCTATCATATTATCGTGGATATCGACAAGGTAACGTATAAGGGCAATAAGGGACAATCCATGCCGTTCATGGAGGGGATTTATATCGGCAGCCGAGTCGGTGTGCTCGTCTCAAAATTCGGCCTGGGCTGTGGATGGAACCGAAGTATAGACAGGCTGCAGAAATTGAAAAACGCCGCCTATTATGACGTCAAGAGCGCCAACGAAATCGGAGTCGACCTCGCGGCATACATTGTGGGCTATGCCGAGGTCGGGCTTGTCGAGGGCAGGCCAGAAGTTTTCGGCCTTACCGATCAGACCAGGCCAACCGACGAATTTGTCTTTGCACAGATCAAGCACGATGGCCTCTGGAACGTGCATCCCGGAGCCGCGACGGCGCTGCTGATGAAGCTGCGCCGATATACATCCGTCAGGGTTAATCTCAAACGCGCCGGCGTCGAGATCGAAAAAGACGACCTATCTTCGTATCCGTTTCTTTATCTGACCGGGCTCGATGATTTTTCGTTCTCTCAGAACGAAATCGGCGCGCTTCAGCGATATCTCAATGATGAAGGCGTGCTTTTGATCAATAACGGCCTGGGACTGGGCACATTTGACGCAGCCGTCCGGCGCGAGCTTAAAAATATCCTGCCCAACATGACACTACAGCCGATTCCAGCCGGTCATAGTCTTTACAGCAGCCTGTTCGATGTTTCAAAAGTGCGGTATTCACCATCATTAACCAAGAGCAAACCGGAGCTGAACAATCAGCCGTACCTGTTGGGTGTCACCATCGACGGTGACGTTAGAGTCATTTACAGCCCTTACGACCTTGAAGCCGGCTGGCTTGAAGTTTACTACCCGCTGATGAAAGGTTACGAATCCATTTCCTCGCAGCGGCTGGGAATAAATATGATTATATACTTAATGACCCATTAAGATGGAGTTTCTATGCAAGGCAACATCTCGTCAACGGTACAATGTCCCGAGTGCGGGAAGACTTATAAGCTTAGCCACGCTTCGCCGGGCAAAAAGGCCCGCTGCAGATGCGGGTGCGAATTTGAAATAACAGCCGAACATCTGCCGGCGGACGACTCGCGGCAATCCCAAAGACTTGAGATTTCCGACGATGAAGCCCTTGCGGCGGTCGAGCGGCTCGCAAAAGTCAAAGCGGCGATATTGAGTGAAGTGGGAAAGGCTATCATCGGCCAGAAAGAGGTTCTGGAGCAAATTCTTACAGGATTTTTTGCCGGTGGTCACTGCCTTCTTCTGGGAGTCCCGGGCCTTGCAAAGACGCTCATGGTCCATAGCCTGGCCCAAACAATGCACCTGCTTTTTAAGCGGATCCAGTTTACGCCCGACCTGATGCCAACCGATATTACGGGCACAAACATTCTGGAAGAGGATCCCGAAACCCGGCAGCGTTCCTTCGCTTTTCATAAGGGGCCGATTTTTACAAACGTGCTTTTGGCCGACGAAATCAACCGAACGCCACCAAAAACACAGGCTGCACTGCTCGAAGCGATGCAGGAACACCAGGTGACAACCGGGGGCAATACATACGACCTGCCTTCTCCTTTTTTGGTGCTGGCAACACAGAATCCTCTCGAGCTTGAGGGCACCTACCCTCTGCCCGAAGCGCAACTGGATCGTTTCATCCTGCTGATAAAAGTAGATTACCCGGACCTCGACGAGGAGCAGAAAATACTGTTGTCAACGACCGGCGCCGATGGCGAGCTGCTCAAGAGCATGGTAGATGCAAGGTCCGTGACAATGTACCAGGATCTGGTCAGGCGGGTCCCGGTCAGCGAGCACGTGGCGAACTATGCGGCAAGACTTTGCCGTGCAACCCGGCCGCAGGGAGATGTCCCCGACTTTATTCAAAAATACGTACGTTATGGCTGCGGACCGCGCGCCGGACAATCCCTGCTTCTTTCCGCCAAGGCGCATGTCGTCCTGAACGGACGCTTCAATGTCTCCTGCGAGGATATTCGTAAATACGCCTTGCCTGTCATGCGCCACCGGGTAATACTCAATTTTGCCGCCGCCAGCGAGGGACTCGATTCCGACGCCGTTATCGACAGACTCCTGGAGACAATACACGAATCGCAGTAAACCAGCATTTATGACCGGCCGAGTTTATGAGTGAATCAGGTGAATATCGCTATCTTCCAGCCCACATGGCTGAACGCCTTCGCGGCATCGAAATCGGCGTGCGCAGACCGATGGACGGCAGCAAGCAGGGCCTGCACAGGTCGCCGGCCTTCGGCTCATCTGTGGAGTTTGCCGAATATCGCGAGTATATGCCGGGTGACCCAATCTCGCAGATTGACTGGCCCGTCTACGCCCGCAGCGACCGTTATGTAATCCGGCGATTTCACGAAGACGTCAGTATCCGCTGCTACGTGCTTCTCGAT
>JBARRE010000548.1:0-1524 GCA_049644065.1 Sedimentisphaerales bacterium
GGCGGGGCCCGTATCAGGCTTTGCAGCGGCAACTCCCGGCAGGAAGTTCTCCATAGCCCAGACTTCGTTCTTGTCCACTTGCTTGCTGGCGAAAGCGATGCGGCGCCCGTCGGGGTGCATGCGCACGTCGACGTTCCACCCGTCGAATGTCAGCCCGGTTTTTTGAGGTTCTCCGCCTTGAACAGGAATTCGCCAGAGTTCGAGTTTATTGTCGCCGTTTTTAATTTTTCGACCGAAGAGAAGATACCGTCCGTCGGGCGTCCAGGTAATGCCACAGTTATCGTCCGCTTCGGCCAGTTCGTGTGGCTGGCCGCCGGTGACAGAGACGAGCTTGACTGCACCACCGGCACAAAAGGCCAATTGGCGGCCATCCGGCGATGGGGCCAGCCACTGGACACGGCCAGGTATACGACAAAGTTCTATCTCTTCACCGGTTGCCAACTCGCGCCGCACAATGCGACGGGGCTCGGTGCTGTTACTATCTCCCACATGGTCGCGAACATAGAAAACTGCCTTGCCGTTTGGCGCCCACGCGGGTTCGAGGATGCCCCCGCCGCGCTTCGGGTCCTTGTACGCAAGAGCAGTGACGGCCTCCGTCTGGACATCTATTTGGAGCAAACCCTGACGCCCCTGATTATCCAGACCAAAGCCTATAATTGACTGTCCGTTCGGTGACCAGTGCAGGGACCGAGGGTTCAGACGCTTGCATTCAGGTTCGAGCATACGAACCTTGCCGCTTTCAAGCTCACGAATAATGAGGACCACACCGGCAAACGGTGGGTCTCCGGCCCCTGCCCGGCTCGACTGGCAGACCAAGTATCGGCCATCCGGCGACCACTCCGCTGCAGAGTTATAACCCTCGAAGCGCTGGATTGCCTTAATCGGCTGCCCCAGAAGTTTGCCGGTTTCCGGGTCAAGCGTGGCAATGTGTACATCGCTCCTTCCGGTACTCACAGCATAGTAAAGGGAACCATTGCGGGTGAACCCCAACGGGTAGAATTTTTCCATTCGCGGCTTTACGAGTTCGGGCGTTCCCTGCGGTTTGCCGTCGGCCACGCCAATCACCCAGACGCCAATGCTGCCCGTGCGGTCACTGGTAAACACGAGCCGCTTCCCATCCGGCGCCCAGCCGAGCACGCGGTCATCGGCCGGATGCTCAATCAAGGCAGTCTCACGCGTGCCATCGGTCGTAAGTAGGAAAATGTCCGCTTTTGAAGAGCCCTCAGCCGATGGATGGCTATAGGCGATGTAACGTCCGTCAGGCGACAACTTTAGCATAGATGTCGTATCGAACGTATCGAACGTCTTGACAACGCGAATGGAACCATCCGAAACGTTGACCAGGGCGATCTGGGTCTGCCATTCTTTGTTGGCAAGAAAGGCGAGGATATGCTGGCCATCCGCCGACCAGTCGGCAGGACGGAAAACCTGAACTTCCCTATCGCTGTGGAGAACGCGAGGTTCGGATCCGTCGAGGCCAACGATCCGCAACTCCATAACCTTGTTTTCTGGATTATGCCAGGC
>JBARRE010000549.1:0-30215 GCA_049644065.1 Sedimentisphaerales bacterium
CAAAAACACGCCAACGAACTGTCCTCACACCCCGACCGCTGGATGCCCTGGAATTACCGGGACACGCTCCAAAGGACCGACGCCTCCTAAAAAATTTAGATTTTTTTCAGGCCTGCAGAAAAGACACCCATAATCTATACTTGGAACTTAATAAAACGATGAAAATTATAGTCCGATCACAAAATTGTAGCATTTTGATGCGGGAAATGCCAGATGTGACGATCAAGTCATAAGTGCTTATTTTTCAAGGAGATGAATGTGCGTCGCAGGGTGTCCTACGGACGCTTGACAAGTACACATTCAGACTATTAGATGAAGTTATTCCAAAGTTGTATCAAGGTCTATTCCAAGTTCCATATGCTGACCTGAGATTATTTCAAATTCCTTAAGTAACGTGCTGTCTTTGCCATCGGTATAGCTAATCTGATATTGACCAGTGGGGAGTTTTACTTCGAACTCACCATTAGCATCGGGAACACCGTCTTTCTTAGGGACAAGATAAGCTGAAACAGTTTTTGCATAATTACTCAACAATAAGAATCGTGGCATGGACTTGTTGCTTATACTTCGATAATAATTACCGGTAAGTGTAGCATCAAGTTTTGGAGGTTTTATTTCAAACGGTTCGGTCTGTTCTTCTGCAATATCTACCTTTACTGTAAAACTTGTTGCTTTATCATTCGTCAATCTCAGGTCATATTTGCCAGGTACAATATTAACAAATCTCCAAAGCCTATTCTGCTTATCAGTTTCATCACGCTGTTGACCAAGGACGGATGTCGGAGGTAAAGCAATCGTAACACGTTGCAGTTCCTTCCAGTCTTCGTGCGGTTCAATTATCACTTCAAAATCAACAAAGTTATTTCCAATAACACCAAGGTCTATGTATGTGTCGACAACATCAACGCTGGTAAGCATAGTATTGAAATCATCAGTAGGCCTTATGTTATATTCTCCCTCAATGACACCTGTAAATACGAAATTACCATCGGAATCTGTCGTAGTATAGCAAAGGAACTGGCCAAACTCATTGCTCCGTAATGCAAGTTTAATGTTGGCAGATGGGACATCGTCAACAACAACAGTGCCCATAACAATGTGGCCATCACCGCCAAAGTCAAGCCTTGTAACCTCGCCGCAAACGGGTGTTATGGTTCTGCTGACAACGCCTTCACTGAAAGAACCTCGATTTCTTGTTATAAAATACGAGTTTTCACCAAGACCTTCAATTCTGTAATAACCGTTGGGGTCTGTAACAACGAAATTTGTGCTTTCGTGAGTGATAACTCTCTCTCGGTTTTGGTCGTAGTCTATTCTAGCTCCAGCTATCGTATTGCCATTATTATCAAATACGTAACCTTCAATTATAGCCCCTTCTTCTAGTTCTACGATTATTTCTTCTGAAGCTTTGCCATTAACTACAGCAATATCTCTAACTATAACGGACGAGTAATCCTTATGGTCTGCTTTGATTGTTTCAAGGCCTTCGGGTAAGTTTTCTAAAACAAAATTGCCATTGGTATCACTTTCAACAGATTTCATTTTAGTTACAAATTCACTCCTGTTATTAACTCTATTTCCCCCAGCATATGAAAGGGCTAATATTTCGGCTCCTGCAACTGGTTTGCCAGCCGAGTTAATGACACGCCCCTTGATGGTTCCACCTTTAATAAGCTCAATCGTAACTGGCTTGAGGTTTTCAGTGTCAATTTCTTCGCTGATTCCCAAACCGTAACCGTCAGCCATGATTTGCACCTGATAAACCCCCGAAGTAACCGTAAAAACAGCTCTACCTTGTGGATTGCTTCGTTCGAGCCATTTCTCGCTCACACCATAGTTGTTTCCTAATCTACTGGCTGTTTTTATTAAACGAGCTCTCATATTCGTAACAGGTTTGCCAGTTGTTTTATCAACAACCATTGCAACTATTTCAGGTTTGACCACCTGTTCCATTTCAATGTAAAGGTCATCAACTGGAGGTTTAATGTCCTCAAGGACAACCGTATCGAAATGTTCACTTTGAAACGTCAATCTGTAATTCCCCTCTTTTAATCGGTTGATTTCAAATTTGGCCTCGTCATTATCATCATAACTCCAAATGCTCGTTCTGCTGCCATGTGTATTGGTAGTCGTGTTGTATGAATGGATGTCGATATATAAGTTACTTACAGGAGCCTTTTTGATGACTTTTACTATCCCTTTTATGGTAAGCAATGATTGGGGAGAGGGTTCAGAAAGTGTAAAGTAAAGTTCTTCATCATACTGAGCAAAATCAATTGTTTTAATCGACTTATATGATCCTTCTACGGGGTAATAAGCTGAAATGCTATATTTCTCCGGAGTAATGTGTGACAATGTAAAACTTCCATCAGGAGCAACTTCTGTCCGTTGTCCTGAAAGATTAGTCTTTGACCACCAGTACGGTTCTGAAACTATTTTCAAATCTGAAGCAGGAACACCATCGGAATACTCAATATAGCCTTTTATCAGCTTGCCTTTTTTCATGGTAACAACAAAGGCAGGGGCTATGTCAGGATCAGTGTTTTTAAGTATAACATGAGCTGAAGCAAAATCAGGTTTAGTCTCGTGATATTTGTTACCTTCGGAGGATGTGATTAATTTACCAGTCCGACCTTCATGTGTTATCATCACCATGTAACCAGCCTTTGAAGCAGGGTGTCCGCCTATGAGAGTATAGCCGTCTTTGTCAGTAGGTTTAATAGTGTTACTTCGGCTCGCAGCAGTAGATCGATTTGTTGCAAGGTCTACTACCTTAATTTTTGCTCCCTCTATAGGATTGCCTTGTTCGTCTTTAACCCATAAGTCGGCAATACAAGCTTTCTCCAGTTGAAAATGTGCAATTTGTTGTTTGTCTTTTTCAATTGAAATCTTGTAATTATCATCAATATCAGGCTTGCCAATATAATCTTTGGAATTAATGGCAATCATATATGGCTTTGAGTTTTTGATTTTCTCAAGGGAATAAAAGCCGTTAGCATCTGTCACAAGTGTTCCACTGGGAATTGACGCTCCATATACTACAATCTCAGCTCCGACCACCGGCTCGCCAGTGTCTTTGTCGGTTATCAGGCCACTTAATACACCTTTGGGTACAAAGTTATATTCATCATTCGCAGATAAATCGGGCGAGGTAGAGATGACAGGAGGTTCCGTTTCTTCTGACAGATTTTTGGGCGAGTCGACAACATCAGCAATTTGGGTGGAAATGGAATTATCCGACATTTCTGTAGCTTGACTGGTTGCTATTTCAACAGTTTTGTTCTGTTCATTTGTTGATTTTGCGTCGTCCTCTATTTCAGCTACTATTGCCGTCGGCAAGGGAGTGGAAGTTTGGTTTGGCTTAGTAATATGCTTATAAGCTACCACTGCTCCAACGCCAATGGCTACTACCGCAGCTGCTGTGATTATCTTTGCTGTTACCCCGCTCATTACTGCTGCTAAACCTGTGGCAGTTCCGGTTGTGGATGAAGCCGTGGCAATACCAGCGGCTGCGGCAACACCGGAACCTTTTATAGCCATACCCGCAATAGATGCAATAACAGCAGTAGTAAATGCCTTTTTGGGCCCGGTGGCAGAAAGTGTTTCCTCAACGATAGAACTGAGTTGCTCTCTTATCATCTTTCGGCCACGCTGCAAACGTTGTTTTACGACAACTTCGGATAAATCGAGCGATAGCGCGACCTGCTTTACAGACTGTTGCTGGCGATAATATAGAACCATAGGCTCTCGATATTGCTCTGGAACCTGTTGAATTGCATCACTGACAAGTGTTTCATGTTCCTTTTTGATTGCGGATTCGAGCGGACCGGACTCATCGGCAGCTATATCGTTTATGTTTTCCATAGGTTTAGCCCCTGCAATAATGTCCCGTTGACTTTTCTTTAAAAAATCGCGAATATTGTTTCGGGCTATACTGCACAACCATGGACGGAATTTGGAAAGATCTTTTAACTGTGAGAGTTTATTCCAGGCATTTATGAAGGTTTGATGTGCCAGTTCCTCACTTCGCTGAACATCTGCTATCCCACTGTAAGTGATCGCGCAAACAAGTTCCTGGTACCTTGATACAATAACCTCAAAAGCCTTAGAATCACCTTTAAGACACTTTTTTAATAGTATTACTTCGTTTGCCATTGTTCTCGTATCCAAATCCCTTTAACCAGTTTGTATTATAGCCTCAATAATAAAGAAGACGCAGAACAAAAATGGTGACAGGAATTCTAAAAAAAACATTATCGTCCCAAAGGTTGTGATTAGATTGAAAAAAGCTTAAGTAGTGATATTGTATTATTGAGCCCAAAATACAATTAACACAGGAGACTCAAGCCAAGCAAAATATTATAGCAATGGAAGTGCTGAGCGCGGTATCAGAAAAAGGATTTTCATTAGATGAACTGGTTTTTAAGACTAAAGAATTGTTCGAAAAAGAAGGACTTGCAGGATTTGTGGCATTAATTCTTCGATTGGTAGATGAGAAAATATGCCTTGATCTGGTTAAGGGAAAATCTCTAAAGAACCTATCCACATGCTTCCTAAAGAAGATTTTGAGAGAGTTGATGATAAGGATAAAGTTGATCTGACTGAAGCTACCGCCAAGGCGGGGAAAAATATTCGTAGGCTTATTACAAATCTTTTGGACAGGGGGTATAAGTCAGCCGCATACGAATGTTGATCCTGTCCTGCGTCATTCAGTGGACAAAATACCGGCTGGCGATTGGATGTAATCTCAACTTTGTGAGTTGGTCTCGTTTTCTTTGCAATATCCAGGGTGAGATAATGTAACCGAAGCAGTAAAAAACCACCAGTTTTAGGAATACTTCCCTTGCACGAATCTTCAATTAATGCTATCATATAGTTCGGGTTAAAAAAACGGTTTGCATGTTCATTCCTAACATCGCTTGAATTCGCAAAGGCTACCGGGGATAAGCCGGGGGTGCTTTGCTGTCTTTAGGCCATAGGGTGAAATCAAACTCAATCGAGCTGGCTAAAAGGAAAACTAAATTTCTGAGACACATATTTGCCTTCGAATTCATTCCTGAGCCGTGAGTCTCAAAGAGCGTGGAAGGCGCAACCATGAGCACTTCTTGGTATTTGGGCGTTGACGTCGGCTCTGTGCACGTCAAGGTCATTGCAATCGCTCCACACGGGCAACACCATTTGTGGGTAAGGCCTGCGAAGGGCAAACCCTTCGATGTCTTTGCTGAACTTTTTCAGACTGAGGTTCGCAGATCTGTCGGCAACGTACACATTTGCATGGCCGTTACAGGAATCGGCCAAGACTTGCTTGCTGGCGTGGCTGGCGTACGTATGGTTAATGAAGTAATGGCTACGGCGAGGGCCGCTACACACCTGTTCCCGGGCATTCGCACCGTGGTGGATATGGGTGGACAGTTCTCTAAGTGGATCTTGCTTACAGGTTCCGGGCCAAATCCTTGGGAAGTACGCGACTTTGCTGCAAACGGATTATGTGCCGCCGGGACAGGAGCTTTCCTAGAGCAGCAGGCTAATCGTCTCCAGATCAGCGTGGACACACTCGGCAAAATAACAGGTACGGCTCCGAAAGGTTGCGCAATTGCCGGCCGCTGTACTGTCTTTGCGAAGTCGGATATGATCCACTTGCAGCAAAAGGAAGAGACGGTTCTAGGGACAGTCACCCATTTCTGTTATCGTAAAAATGGGTGGCTGTGTCCCTAGTTTCTCTAGTTTCTCTAGTTTCTCCTTTGGCTCTGAGCCTTTTTCTTGGGCTCATTGATCTGCGCACAGCATCCTGAGCACTTTGCGCTTGGCTTGATTGAATTGCCGGAATCCGATCGTCTCGACAAAATCGTCGCAAACGAAGACGTGATACTTGGTCTCGACCATGCGCAAGGGTGCGTCTTCATTGCCACCAGTCAATGCTGCCAGGCGGACCAGTCCTGCTTCGTCTCCTTTCGCCTGCAGGCGCTGCTGCAGCATGTGGTAGTAAGCGGCGTCTTCATTGCCGTCACGCAGGCCATGCCAGGTTGGGGAGTGAATGATGCGTTCTGTCTCTTCGTCATACCACACGATCCGGTCTTTGGAATTGCCCCACCAATAAATCCACCAGGTGTAGCCGTGGGCGCCGATGGCGCGGGCACGCCAAGCCTTGGCTCGCCCCTCTTCATAGGGCTTGCTGTAATTTCCAGCGTCACTGTACCAGAACTGATCACCCTCATCCAACGGCACCGCTGCTTTGCCCTGTGCGGGCCGCGTGAGCGCTAAGAAATCCCGGGTGTGAGGATAGCTCATGTGCCAGGAGTCACTTTGAGCATTCAACTGGTTCAACCACGTTGCGTCTCTTGTAAAATAATTCGTGGTGGCTGTATAGGTGCGATACCCGATATTTTGATAACGACGCGCAGTTTGCACATAGTCCGGGATCATGTCAGGGTCGAGTTGAGTATCGATTCTGGCCCAGGTTGCTGTCATGCCGCGACTGATTGCATAGTCTCTGAACTGGCTGTGCAGCCACATGAGCGTCTTCCAAGTTATTTCATCAGAACAAACTATGTCGTTTCCCAGAATACCTTTGGCAAACGCGCGTTCATGTTCGGTGAGGTACAGGCGTCCATTTATTTCCAAATGTGTCATGCCGCGCTTCGCAGCACCTGCAATCCAGGGATCGAAGAACGAAAAGTCAAGATCCGGCAGGTTGTTGATATCAATGATACCAGCCTGGCCTGCCGTATGCAGTGTTTGATCAGTTCCTGTTATCTTTACCTGTGATAGGACATTGGCTGGATTATACGTATAGAACCAATCACATACCGTACTGCGTAACATCGCAAGATCATCGAGAAAAACCTCCAAACGCTTGCGTGTCTCTGGGTTGTGGATATCCGCTCCGGAAAGCCCAAAAACACACGCACAGGGCTTTACTCCCATGGTTCGCTGTTCGGGCAAAGCCACATCATGGACGGTTACGGTTCCGGGAATCCTCAGTTCGGTTCCGCGACCGGATGATAGACAGATTGTCAGTTCATAAACGCCGGGATCGTGTTTATCAGAATCCACCTCCAGCCAGATCCGAGCGGGATTGGCCGAGCCTAGCGGCGTCTGAGTGCCTGAGTGGAGTTGATAGTCCTTTTCGATCCAAGGCGTGCAGAGCGCCGCGCCAAGCCCCGAAACGCTGATGGACACGGCGTCCAACTCATTCAAACCAGCGAGTTTAACCGGCACAAGATCGCATTCATTGCGTCCGAGATCCACCTCCAGCTTTTTTAATCTGGGACGCGGATCAGGCCTGCTGTCTTGCACTGCAATAAATCCTCTGGTTCGTTCTTCTATTGTAGGCGTATAAAGCACCCTGTTTTCCGCCTTGAAGCGACACGAAAAAAGCCAGTAGTCGCCTTGGCTGTGCAGACTTTTAAACACAAGGTGATTTTCACCGGCACGCAAGGTCACCGGGACCAAGTCAGTATCGTCCTGAAAGCCTCGCGGCCCCCACACCTCATGCACAAGCTGACCATTAAGCCAAATCTTCACTGCATCAGAGGAGCCAATGCCGAGTGTGGTCTTGGTTTGTTCGGACATGATGATTCGGGCACGACCATAACAGATTCCTGGGGTAGAGGCCCCATACACGCTCCTAATATCAATCCACGGACGGCGATAGTTTGTCCAGGCATAGTCCTGATCTCCCACATGAACCCGAGGTGTAAAGCTAGTATGATCCAACGGTTCGTCGTCAAAGGCCCGCTTCTTTGTCTCCTCATCAGTAGGATCAGAACCGTAGGCATCTAAATCAAAACGTCCCAGCAGGAGCCAGCGATCAATATGGGCATTGTGCTCCAGTTTAGTATGAGTTGCCATGCTCAGATTCGCTACCGTCTTTGGTAAGGATTCATCATTAGGTTTATAGTCTTGGGCCAATACCAGAGATTCCGCCAATTGCTCCAATTCGTTACTCGGTAGCCACCCATCTATTCCCAAAAACATAAACTGTCCATCTGGCGATGCCAACAGATAAGAGTTTCGATTCACTGCCGCTTTTTTGTTGAGGTTAGCAAAGAGGAGATTCAGTATGAATGTGCTGCTGCCATAATCTGAACCCAAAGTATAGACTCTAAAACCATGTGACGTGGTGATGAGTGGTTGCCAATCAGATCCTATTTTATGCAATCTTTCCATCTCGAACTTGTATATAAGATCAATAGTTGGGCACAGCAAAAGTCCCACAGCAACGTTATTTTGAGTTTCATACATAATAGTAAAGCCCCAGTCGGACGGAGAAGTCGGATCACTATACTCTCCAATTGTCCGGCGGATAGTACCATGTGGATTTTTCCCAAATACACATACAGGAAAAGTGGCTCGTTCGGCCATTTCTTGAATGGTCAAACCTTCCCGGCCTATTTCACTGCGAACAGTCACGTCTGTAACCGAGCCATCGTTCGATCCTGGCAAAGCAGACAAATCCCAACCTACCGGCGGGAGCACCCCCCGAGTCATGGACAGATGATCGATGGTCAGGGCAGGTTTCTGGTTAGCGATAAGTTCGATCTTGACAATAGACTGATCGTTTTGATCCACGGAGAGTTGCTGATAAGGAATTCGCTTATCCAACGTTAAGTCAAAATGACTGAGTGTGTAGACGTGTACTGCTTTGCCTCGAATGGTGGACTCGGTCGGTTTACCCTGGATTTGCATGTACTCTTCCTGTAATAAATGTCGAATCCCTGCTGTGGATCCGAGGAAGTCCGCAGGGTTCTCTGGCATAGAGAATAAGGCAGTGACAGGCTCGCTCTGGATATTCAGTCTTCCCTGATCATCGCAATGAGCCAGATAAACGCGGCGTCCATCAAAGGAGTGGGCAAAGAGCACACGATCGGTTCGAATGAGCATGCGGGCATACTTTCCCGTGATAGGATCGTACCAGATACGATCCTCAATCATAGCTTCGGCAGCCTGTGGATCGACTAATTCCAAATGGTGGATATGACGATGTCCATTAGGATCTAACGTAGGAATCTCCATCCCAGATGGAGTTATTGCCCGAAGAGCTAAAGCATTGAGATTGTCAAGGTTAGAGTTTGATTCAAAAATTTTCATCAGAAGGCCCACGTCATTGACGTCATGCTGGGGGTGTATCACGATTTGATTGATAATATGTACGGTTTGCTCGCCTGTAAACCGGGCATTCTCTGCGGCAGTAGCTGCATTCAGCAGGGACAAGACCGTGGGTGATCCATCGGAATTTTCCACACTCTGATAATATGCCCAGATCGCACTGACGATAATGGCAATCATGGCTGCTGTACGTGTAATAGGACTTCTCATAATGCGTCTCCATTTCGAAACAGAATTTTGCTGCCCAATGGCAGTCTGCGTCTGTTTCATAAAGGTGGAGGCATCGTGAAGGATACGCTCATCCGCTCCGGTCCCCGGCCCTTCCTCTGGAAAGGCATCTTGTATGAGTTGGTGTATCTGGTCTGACCGGTTCATCGTTCTAATTCTCCATTTAGCCGGGCTTGCAGTTTTTGTAGCCCATAACGGTAGCGACTTTGAATGGTATGAATAGACACTTTGGACATTTTGGCGATCTCACGAAAGCGCAGGTCACCCAGGACGTGCAAGGCAATCACTTGCCGTTGCTCTTCGGGCAGTTGCTGTAAAGCCGAGATCAGCGTCTGAAGTAACTCGCTGTGCTCAGCGACCTGAACGGGATGGTTCGCTTCCTGATGCAAAATCCTGGCCGCTCGAAACCTCTCGGGATCCACTGGTCGGGCCTGCTGGTTAACATTGCGTGCCCGATTTGCCACACAAATCGCCAGATAGCCTTTAAGCGATCCTTTGAGACAGAATCGTCCTGATTGAGCTGCAAACTGGATAAACACATCATGGAGTACGTCCTCACTCCCGGTCGGGTCATTCAGCAGTGCCCGGGCTACCCTGCTCAGAGCGATCTTATAGCGCTCATAGATGCAGTGTAAGGCCTGGGACTGGCCTGAATTAAACCTCCGGATTAGTTCTTTTTCTTCATTCACAATGGGCTCGCCCAACATTCCGGTAAGATCTTACTAACGATCGTTCTACCATAGAAACAGATAGTGAGGTGATATTAGTTTAACATAATAGAGTTTTTTTTCCAGGGAGTGTTAGTGAGCTTTCTTTTGCCATGCTGTTTCTTCATTCTTGCAGCGGCGCTGGTCCAATCATCCTGATTCTTCAGCTTGTGATTTGGCAGTGATGCGTTACGATAAGCGTATGAAAGATACACCTGTTTCCGGTCCCCGTGAATTTGCCACTACACACTGGAGCCCGGTGGACGCGGCTAAACCCGACGAGGCGAGTCAGACCCGCACCCGAGAGGCGCTCGATGAACTTTGCCGGGCTTATTGGTATCCCCTCTACGCCTTCGTGCGCAGCCGCGAGTGTTCAGTGGGAGAATCAGTTCGAACCAGAACACCCTCACACCATTGATATCCTGGATCAGTTGGTGAGCCTCTACGAAGCCTGGACCAAACCAGAAAAAGCCGAAGAGTGGCGTGCAAAACTGCCGCAAACAGAAGCTGTTAAAGAATGACACAGCAACACCAAAATGACCCAATTTTCGTCGGTCGACCACTACAACCCATGTATAACTATACAACCCCTTATCAGCCCATTTTTGAAGATTGTCATTTCATAAATCCTTCTTGAAAAAGGCTTTACAAAAACACCAAAAAATGCCATCGTTTTCAATGAACGCTGCTAATTTATGAGTCGCGGTAGCTGTTATAAAGTAACACGAAAGCCTTAAGAATAATTGTGGCAACAGAAATTTTAGTATTTGACTTTGAGCTCTTCATAGGTGAACGTTGCCGGCTAAGAGACCTGATTGAGAGCAGCCATCCTTCCTTTGCCATTGCAGACCATAAGTTAGAAAAGCGGCTCTCTATAATTCAAGAGCTGCTTTGCGATTTCTTTAAATCCCCCAATCCCCGGGCACTTATGTGACAAGATCTAACGCCACAACTTCGTGATCCAAGATCGACGGCACGGCAAGCGAGACAACATCACCCCTGGTTTCATAATTCGGGCTTCTATCACTGACGAGCAGGTGGATTTTATTCACTTTTGTATTTGGGGGAGTTTTTACCTGAAGTTTTTGCTCGCCGATGGGAATGAATTCTCGAAACGGCCCTTTCATCATCATTGGATTGGTAAGATTCACAAGATGAACAGTCATTGATTGTTTCTGCCGCCATACGGTTACATCAAGGATCCCGGAACCCTCCACCTGAACGGGCGGCTCTTCATTTGTCGCCCAATTGATTATATTTCGCAGAAGCTTGCCATGATCTACATTCATGATTTCCCAAAACGTCCGGTCTATATCCCAGGGAATGTAGGCAATCCGGCTCTTCCCCAGCTCTCGCAAATACACTTCTCGGATATCAGTCTCTGGCTTCCTGGGATAAACATGTTCCATCGGCAGGTCGGGATAGGTGGGGATCAGTGTCACAGGAGAGGGGAAGTCTAAGTTAGGTTTTACATCCAGGCGCCAAATCCCATTGATGATACGATATGCTTCTTCCAACCCGTTTAAGACAGGATGAAATCGTCCTGTTTTCGAGTCACTCTTCAGCCTCAGATATGAGTTCTTCATCGGGCCTTCGACGTGGTCGCTGTAAGAGACGCCGAACAGGTCAGTAAGACCGAAGTTCTGCCGCCGTTTCCCTTCCTGGTCGTACAGCGATGTTTCGAAGGTGGCAACGATACTTCCTCCACTCTGCACGTATTGTCTGAGCTGTTGGCATTGCGCATCGGAAAGAGCGGCAACGTTAGGAAGAATCAGTAACTTGAACGGTTTGAGATGTTCGGCATCGAGCAATCGGTCGTTCACCATCTCGAAAGGTATCCGTGCTTCAATTAGGGCATGATACATTCCCAACTCATGGCCGCTACTCTGCTCCTGCCATCTCTCGCCCCCATAGTAGCGCTCCATCTGTTCCGAATAGACCATCCCCACTCGTGCAAGCGGCGCAGTGTTCCTCAGATAAGGCTCGACGCGATAATGCCACTTATAGATTTGCTCAACAACCTTAAGCCAACGCTGGTCGTAGATAGTACCCGAGAATTTGACAAACCATGGACGCATGTTGTTGGCCGTACCTTCGGCCACCCAGATTCGGATTTCAGACTCGCTCTGCACGGAATCTTTCCACCGGTAACGTTCTTCCAATCCGATACTGAATATGCCGCCGAGAGGTTTCATTCCCATTGTCGCCCGAAGCTCTTTCGCCCGCTTGCCGTTCGACCAGGGGGGAATGACACCCCTTCGTGCCTGATGGTCGGTGAAGAAGATATCAGACAAGGCGCCGGTTACAACGTTATCTGGAAAACCGTTGGGAATATATCGGGCGGTGGACTTGATTTCGCGAATTGTCTTGTCCCATAAGAACCACAACTCTCTTAATCGCTCGATTCGCCACTCTGAGTATTTACGGTAAGCCGGATCGTTGCGGTCGGTCGTTCGGGGCAGGTCCATCCCGGAAAACGATTTGAAATTTCGAATGCAATGCTCACAATAGCAGATTCCGTGGCCGGCCCAACGATTGGAGAAAATTCCATCCAGCTTATATAAGGTCATAATCTCTCTATGGACCAGTGTCATGAACTCGAAGTTGTATGGGCCGTGCGCACATGTTACCCACAATTCAGGATTCGACCAGTGACGCCGTTTCTGGTCTTTCGAATCGACAGCAATCCAGTCCGGATGGGCTTGATAGACTTCGTTCCATGTTGCGTGCGGATCTGTGCGGGCGATAACCGCCATCCCCATTTTGCGACATCCTTGTACAAGATAACCGAACGGATCAGAATCACCAAGCCATGCACTTCGATGGTGCATGGGGATTTTGGTGGGGTAGTATGCGACTGTGCCTCCAGCGCTCAAACAGGCAGCGTCGGCGTGAATACGCTTGAAGTAGTCCAGCCAGAAATCGGGATCGAAGCGGCCGGGATCGTTCTCTACCAGGACTAATTGGGCCCAGCGCATAGGGCGATCAAACCAGGGCTCTTGATTCTCCTTGGCGGTTGTCCACGGCGATCCCAGAACAGCATACGCTCCGGCAACTACTGAGGTTTTCATGAAATCTCTTCGGTCCATATCTGCTGTCTCCTCATAACTTATTCCAGATCTATAGATCATCTGGCTGCTTCTGCAATCTGAATGTCTCGTTGTACCTGATCATTATACTGCTCCCATGAAAATACCGCTTTGTGTTTTTGCTTCAATCTGGATAGTTGAACGGCAGGGACTGGGTGATAATGCTGTTGTGTCACCTCAATGATTTTCTTCCAGTGTTGAGCGGCGTTATGGAGAAGCGAAATTGCTTTTGTTTTTTGTTCGCCGGCCTTTGATTTACGAAAAGTTTCCAGTGCAACTCCGGCACGCAGTTTATCCGCAAAATAAAGGCTTAAGTAAACCCAGGCTTGTACATCTGCAATTTCACAGTTGAGTGTATGAACTTCCTGTCCTGTTTTATGCTGTATATCTTCGAGCAGTTTCAGTGCCCTATTTCCATCGTTTTCTAAATCATTGGCCAGTTCCAGGGGAGTCAAAAGGGCATCTTCAATATTTTTGTTGCCGATCGTTGATTCGACGTAATCCGGTATAGACAAGTACGTGGGATCGAGTGTTTTATGCTGGATCAATTCATCTATTGAAATGAAAGGTGAGACCTTGTCATCGAAACCGTTTTGAACCGGGGCGAGGAATCCTTCCGAATAGAGCGTGTAATCCCAGGTAGCGCTATGAAAAGAGGCCAGTCTCAACGGCATACGGCTCGCCAGAGCATAAGCTTCCAATAGTTTTTCGCCGATATTATTACCGTAACGGCGATTGAAATCCGCCGCAAAGACAGTGTCAGGAGTATTCGGATCGAACAATAACCGTCCCCATAACTTGTAAAACAGCCATTGTTTTTCAAAGGCATACTGCCATGTGATGTGGACATTCGGCTTGTGAGAGTAATCTTTAGCGGGGATATATCCTTCAGAGCCTATGAAATACCCACCGACGTAGTCCCTGCTGTTTATGGCAATGTGCTGCCGTATGAAATCCGGCTGTCCCCACCTGAGTATGAAAAAATCTTCATTCCGAATCATCCATGCTATCTGATAGTTTGTAGGCTTTGGCTTCCAAAATCGCTCATCGATTTGCCCGGACGAGTAGTCATGTGTAATGGCCAGGCGGGGTGTTGAATGACCATGAGACCAATTGAATTTGACTTCCACACAAACGGGATCCGGAAAGTTCGCTTCGTCTATGACACGTCGCATCTCGACAGGAGATCCAGCCAGCACTGAACGATGAATGAACTTTGCCGGACGTTTTGCCAGCTTCATGCCTTTTATGAAGGTATCTTGTATCCAGTCTTCCCGCGCTCCGGGCGTCATATTGTTCATCCAGTCCGCCAATGTAACGCCGAGCCCTGTGAGTTCGTCATACTCATCAATCACCTGGGTGACACACTGCCGGGTGTATTCACGAACAATTCCAGATGTGTCGTTTCTCTCCTTGACGTCGTGGGCTTTGGCGAATTCAGGCGAAACAACAATATTCCAGTTTACAATGTAGGTTTCGATCCCACGCTCCTTCGCCATGCTGAAGAGTCGACGCCAGAAACGCTGCCATTGGGCAAGTTCCCTGTCAGAAAAAGGGCATGCCTCTGGGAAATTCTCTGGCCGGATCATATATGTGAATGGATGGAGATTCCACAACGATAATACGTTGAAGTGATTCTCAGCCATCATATCCAGAAAACTCCGCCAGAAATTCAAATCCCGGCAGATTTGAGTGTGCAGGTTCATAGCCGGGTTTTCATTGGGCCTGTAGGATGACCATGGGAGGTTAAACTTGATCGCTCGAAATGCAAAATGCGGATTGGTGACTTTTTCCTCAACTTCTCTCAAACTGCTTTTCATCCGGATCTGTTCTGTCAAATCGAGAGTACCATACATCGCGCCTGTTTCATCGCGAGCAATGATGCAGATGGTAACCTTGTCGCCGGAGCAGGATTTTCTAATTTGAAAACCTTCTTGTTTTATCGCCGGATTAATTAACTTGCCTATGGGTGTGCCTGGTAGGGAAACTACCTCTGTCTCGTCTGCCACAATAATAATGTCCTTGTCACTGAGATCTGCGAGGTCGTAAAGTAAAGGAGTTTCATTTGTCTTTCGCAGAGCTTCTGCCAGCCTGGAAACTGCAAAATTTAATTGGGCACAATCTGTTCTATATGCTATCGAAACATCTGCTTGAACAGGCAGGATAATTACAAAACACGCTGCAATAACAAACAAGATTTTAGTGTATAACACCAAAGGACTTTTCATGATACACCTCACTTTTATCTTATGATTGTGCGAAGCAAAAATATCAAATCTAAAACGAGTAACATCATCTAAGTGTTACGTTACGTAGTATGTCACCTTTGTCGCGAAAACTCAAGCAAAGATACGGATGGGTATCAAATAAGACATTTTTTTGTTACTTATAATAATATAAGGACTATAATTAAAGGAATTTTATTTCTGATTACAACAAGGTATTGATTTGCCAGATAAATGACATTTAAAAAATCGAAGGACAGAAAAATGAATCGAAGAGAATTCTTAAGAACAATAGCAGCGACAGTTGCCGCAGGAGCCGGCTGTACGCAACAAATCTCAGGAGTTGAGTCTGACAAATCAGGAAGATCAAAGGGAGCAGTCATTCCAAAACGTGTTTTAGGCAAAACCGGCGTCGAAGTGAGTATTCTCGCTCTCGGAGGTGTCATCGGCATGAAACTACCGCCATCGAAGGATCACGACCCTGCTGCTATAGCCGAGAAGGCACTCGATCTGGGTATTACTTATTTCGATACCGCACCGGGCTACAACAATGGACAATCGGAAACCAACTATGGCCAGGTACTCGACCGCCGCCGTAAAGAGGTCTTTCTGGCATGTAAGACGGGTGACCGCTCATACGACGGAACCATGCGGAGCGTCGAGCAGAGCCTGAAACGATTGCGCACCGATCATCTTGACCTTTTGCAGATTCACGGTGTGTCTTCCAGGGAAGATATGTCGGCATGGGGCAAGCCCGGCGGTGTTTACGCCGCGCTGCGGAAGCTTCGCGAGCAGAAAGTGACCCGGTTTATTGGGGTTACCGGCCATGATAACGCGGAGATGCTGTCTCAAGCAATCGATATGTACGAATTCGACACACTTCTTACTACGTTGAATCCAGTCGGTCGTCGCCATCCCTTCCGTGAGGATTTGCTGCGGATGGCGAATGAGAAGCGGATGGGCGTGATTGCCATGAAAGTCATGGGCGGTGGCAATGGCTGCCTGGTCGTCGGCAATCCGTATAAGAAGGTTCTGTATGCATACCATGATGAAACTTCTCAACAGGTGGAGGCCCAATCGCTGATCCGCTATACACTGGGTCTGCCAATCTCGGTAGCGGTCATAGGCGTGGCAAACATTGAACAATTGAAAGCGAACGTTGGGGTAGTGAAACAGATTAGACCGATGAACGTTGTGGAACGGGAGGAGCTGGAAAGGGTCATGGGCTGAGAACCGCCAAACTATATGGATCTCGACGGCCATACACGCCCTAAACCAGGAAATGCCATGAACAGGAAATACAACAAGGACAAAGACCAAACAAAATCAAACCTCCTTACTCGCGGTGACTTTTTGGCCCAGGCAGGTGGCGCGATGCTCGCTACCGCAGCGGCAACTGCGAGTTGTTTGGGCGGGCAATCCACCATTACTCGGCGGCATCGATGGAAAGGCCGAAGTGGCTCGAACGTCAAACGCTGGGATGTAATTACCATAGGCAACCTTTCACGCAACCGCTACTGGGGCGAAAGCGATGCCAAGGGTGTTCGGGCAGCCATCTGTACGTGCACACTGATCACAGGCAAAGATTTCCGTGTGCTTGTTGATCCTTCACTGACTGATGAAGCTGAAATGGCCAGGGAATTGTACCGGGACACGACAACTACTTTCTGGTTGACTGTGTTGAGTGAGAAGCAGGTTGTGGTGTGGAGGGACGACAACATCGCGAACAGCCCAAACCGGCTTATCAGATATTTTTCTTGAAGTCCGGTTATTTGGGCTCCCACATCTGCGCAGTCATTTTTTCGGCCTGCACCCAGTCGGATCCGCCGTCCATGAATGCTGCGTTACAGCCGTCGCGGTGGCGGGCCTTGGCCACCCGCCGCTGTCCTTCGGCACCGTCCGGCAGGTGCTGAGGTCTCCAAACGTCGAACTCGCCCCTGCCGCTCAATCCTTGCTCTTCTCTGATGATCGGACGCCATGACCCATCCTCATTGTCGGCCAGAAAGATCTTCGAGGAGGGCCTGTTAAAATCACTGACAGGCGTGTAACCGATGTACTCTGTGACACCGTCCTTCCACGAGTTGATCACGTAATCGAGGGTTTGCTCCTTATCGGGGTAACTCGGGCAGTTGTAGACACCCATTTCCCGGTAGTCCTCGTCCTCGTCACCCTGACCGCCAATGTAGGGCAGGAATTTGACAATCCAGACGCCGCCATTGCGCGGGAATTTGCCTTCGTTATCGTCGGTATACAGGGTGAATGCTAAGCCGATTTGCTTGAGATTATTGCGACACGTAATGCCCTTGGCCTGGTCCCGGGCCCTGCGCAGACTCGGCATAAGGATCGCCATCAGCAGCGCAATGATCGCGATTACTACCAGCAATTCGATTAAAGTAAATGCTCTTTTACCTGATATGTGCTTATCTCCTCAATCATCCGGACTCGACTAAAGCAAATCCGGTATCACAGAAACATTAAAGGGATAGTTTTCTACTTTCCCGGACAGACAAATATAATCATAATATTACACTTTCAATTGATGCCTCAATGAATCCTATCCCCGGTTATCGAGTTCATCCTGACTTTCACCGCCGCGGGTCAAGTCCACACCGTCTGCCCGCAACGCATCCTGTAGTTGGCCGACTTTCAACTCCCGAGGCAAACACCGTTTCTTTGCCGACATCGCCGCCGCCAGTCCCGCCGCGTGCCCCGTCGCTACGCAGTTGCCCATGCTCTTTCCCGCTGAGGCTGCAATGTGAGTCGCCGAAATACACCGCCCGGCCATCAGCATGCCCTCCAGCTTCTCGGGTAAGATAGCTCTATAAGGAACATCGTGAATCTTCATTCTGGAAAGCCGCACGAAACCTATGTCCAGAAATCCGCTCCGCCAGGCGATAACATCGTCGAACTTGCGTCCATTCAGAGCATCTTCTTCAGTCAATATATACGGTCCCTTAACTCGGCGTGTTTCGCGAACACCCATCTGTGTCCCTGTGCCGATCAGTTCGATGTCTTTCAGTTCCTCGCCACCAAATTCACGCATCGCCAGGGTCATTTGCAGAACCTGCCTGCGGCTCTGGCACTCGGCCTTTGTGCGTTCCACTGGATCAGTCGCATCGAACTGGCCCAGGTCTCTCGTCCCGGCGTGATTTATGTAAAAGCTGCTGCTGTTCGAGACTTTACCAAGTCCCCATCCGTCCGGAATCAGTGGGTACTTCTTCTTCGCTTTACGTGCGATTTCCCGTATATTTGCCTTGCGTACTTGTTCTCTGGTAACGTTAGTCAGATTTAAACACAGCGTCATAGGAGATAACGAGCCGGTTTCTTTCATCGTCTCGGCGCCGGCGTAATATGCCACGTCTGCATCGCCTGTGCAGTCTACAATCGCCTTGGCGCGAACGACCGCCGGACCTCGTTTCGTCGCCACCACCACGCCTATAATATGATCACCCTCCACGACAGCGTCAATAGCCCGCGTGTGGACCAGGTATTTACAGCCCACCTCGTCCAGCGCATCGAGCACGGCGACCTTCAGATAATCAACGTTACACCATAACTGATGCTCGCCGACCCTGACTGCCTGATCGCCATAAGCCCGAAGCTTCGCAAGAAGCAGTTCGTGCAGTTTCGAACGAGGTTTACTGCCCGGGCGCATCTGGTTGATCGGCATTCCCAGACACCACGCGGCTACTCCCCCGAAAAACGCGTGGTGCTCGATCAGCAACGTGTTGGCGCCGCTTGATGCTGCTCCCAGCGCAGCGCCAATTCCCGCCGGGCCGCCGCCAACCACCAGCACATCGGGCTTATATGGAATCTCCGCCTGCCTGCGGATTGTCAGGGTATTCTGAGCGGAGGCCGGACGTGTTAGGCCTCCGATGGCCCCCGCGCCGGCTGCCGCGAGAAATCGTCTTCGATTAACTGTATTGTCTCTTGGCATCGTTTCTATCTCCTTTCCAATCATGATGATTTCCCATGTTAGTCTATCTCCACTTGCACTGGCTTTGCATTGAGGGCGGCAATAGTCACGGTTCGTCCGCCCGCCGGATTCATTACTGAAATTATCCGCTTCTGTCCAGGCACCATGTCGAAGAAATTGTCTTCGAACACCGCACCGGTGACTCCGTGCATTTCAAGCGAGACCGTCCGGGCAAAAACGTTCGTGGATATTTCTATTTTGTCTCCGACAACGCGAGCCGTCAGCTTCGCGTTTGGTAGATGCAGATACCTCTCTCCTGTCAGCAGATACGCAGCTTCCCTCTCACCAAGCGTGGCGTGAAGGAATTCATTGCGCAGATATATCGGCCCCAGGTCCGTAGTGACAAGACATCGTTTCGCCTGACCCGGTCCGACGGTAACGTGCTTTTCCAACTGTCCGCGCGAATCTCCGTTGAACTGTAAATGCTCGACCTGGAGGTTGCCCGAGACAGGCTCAGGCGAATCGTTGACCACCCACACGGCGATCCGATCTTGCGTTCGCTCGAACGAAACAAGGACAGGATCGTATGCCCTGCGGACGAAGTAGTAGGGTATCTTAGGTTCGAGATAGTAGTCAATGGCGCTCCAATATATGATCGGCCACGAATCGTTGAGACGCCATATCATATTACCCCAGCAGCGCCGGTTGCCATCTGGCTCGCCGTCGGGCACACCGCGCCGCTCCCGCTCGATCCGGTCTCGCAGGTATTCGCCGTGGGCCATGCCGAGCACGCGGATAAGCTCTGCCGCGGTTGCAGGGTCGCAATAATCCCCGACCCGGCCGACCTTGTCCCACGAGCCGCCCACCGACCGATACTGCCACATTTCCGGCCATGCCGCCCGGCCCGGCGTGCGTATCGCAGGGCTGTATCCTTCGGGCCAGAGTTCTTCTTCGCTGAGAAACAGTTTCATGCTCGATAGCGATGGAGCACTTGCGCGCCCCACCTCAGAAGCATACAGCGGCACCGAAGCCTCCGGAACGAATTTGAGCGTCGAATAGTCATGCCAATCGCCTTCGAGAGGCCAGTTCGCCACCTTGCCTCCGTACGGCGAGCTGGCATGGAACAACCGGTCAGGATCGAGCTTTGCACAGGCCGCCGGCATAATCTTGTGGAACAATTCCAGACCTATTGGCGGATTCGTTCCCTGCCCGAAGTTCCAGCCCATGTGGTTTTCGTTGCCGCCGACCCAGAGCAGAATGCATGGGTGGTTCCGCAGCAAGCGAATCATACCCTCGATTTCCAAACGACAGTTTTCGTCGAATTGAGGCTCGCCGCTCGGGTGCATATTATACCCGAACATAAAGTCCTGCCAGACGAAAATCCCCCGCTTGTCACACTCATTGTAAAACTCCTGCGGCGGTATATGTCCCTCACCCCATATCCTCAGCACGTTCATTTGTCCGTGTTCGAGCAGACCGAGCCGCCGCGTCGCACGTTCGGTATCCCAGCAGTGTGTCATTCCTTCCAGCGGCGCCCAGCAGGCGCCCCGCATGAAGATCGGCTTGCCGTTTACATCGAATCGGAAACGATTCTCAGAAGTCTGTGGATCCTTCAATACAGGCCGGACGTCCCGTATGCCAAAGCGGATACTGCGGCTGTCCAGCAGTTCATTCCGGTCAGTGAGAGTGATATCGAGTTGATACAGAGGTTGATCGCCATGTGTTCGCGGCCACCATAGCTTCGGATCTTCAACGGTAATCTGAAAATCGGATCCATTTTCTGACGAACCAATACGGCCGCTCTTGATCTGGTTGCCCGAGGGATCTTTCAATATCCAGTTGAATCTGCCCCCGGCGCCGCCGACGTCAACGGCAACCTGCACTGTTGCATGCTTGAAGTCGGCCGCAAGCCCGGGTCTTACCCACACATCTTCGATCCAGGATCGCCCGGGAACATCGAGCAGCACATCGCGAAAAACGCCCACCTTCACGGCATGAGGCCTGGCGCCAAGATACGAGCTGAAGTCGCCATGAGATTTCCGCAGCCACTTGTGTTTGGGTAGACCCTTGTGCCGCTCGGGCCGCTCTACTTGATTGATGAACCGCAGCGGGGACGAGAAGATAATCAAGAGAACGTTGTCTCGCCCTGCGGGCGAAAGCTGCTCTCGCACATCAACTTTATACTGCCTGAACATGTTGTTGAAATCGCCGATCTTGATTCCATTGAGATAGACCGTCGCCAGTGTATCGAGCCCGTCAAAGCGCAGAAAGACAGGCCCTCCGTCGCCAGCCGGGCTTTGGAATACACAGGAATAGGCCCAGTCTTTCTCGCCCACCCACGCTGAGTCGGCAGCATTCTTGCCAATGTGCGGATCGGAGATTTTTCCATGTTGCAGAAGAATCTCATGCACCTGAGCCGGCATCCGGGCGGACAACCAAGTCTGATCAGGTGAAGCAGCCGAACGAGTCAGCGCAGCAATGTCGGGTTCGTCCGTATCGAGCTGCTTAATATGCCAATTCTCGGTAAGAACTGTTGTGGTTCTTTGGTTACCCCATGCCCAGGATGTAACCAACAACAAGAGTACGCCGCAGCTTCGGATAATCTTGAACTTGTGATCTTTCATTTTGCCCTCCTACCGGTCCAGCTTGACCACAATATAAGGCGTTTCCGTTTCCATATCCGGATAAATCGCTCCGTTGCCGTTATTATCCATGACCTCGATCAGGTACATAAAGTCCCAATTCGCATCGATGTCCCGGCCCGGAACGATTGCTTTGTATTCATCGCCGGCGCCCGACGCTGTCATCTCCAATGTCTTGTAGTCCTGGAACTGAGTCACGCTGCGATAGCGCAAACGCACCCACTTAACACCAGCGGCGTCACTGACCTGGGCTGTGATCGTAAGCGGCTTGCCCGCCGGGGCAACCGTCACGTGTTCGTGCTTGACCTGAGGCGCCTTGTTATCGACTGTCACGGCCACTGCAACCGGCTCGGTTTTCGTACGCTCGTTCCCGCTGCTTGCTTCGATCACATAGTACAATCCAGTCGTGACATCCCTGGCCTTAATGGTCGCGCGATAAACAGAAGGCTCTGTTTGCTTCATATCCACCCACACATAATCGCCTTGTCCGTTGCGGTAGCCAATTCTCGCGACGCTCACAGGCTCCCTGGTACCTATCGTTGCACTAATCGCCAATCTCTTGCCGGGTCGAGCTTTACGAATCGGCACGTGCGCAATCGTGATTTTGCTCTCAGTAACGCTCGGCTTGAAACTTTTTCTCTGCTCATGAAGCTTGTCCAGTCCAGCGTTCAGTTTGGGCAATTCGTCGCGCCAATGGCCTGTCAGGTTGGCGCTCGCTCGCCCCATCATCAGATTCTCGTGGTAGATATCTCCCGCCGACTCAACCAGCTTGCCCCACGCGCTGATCGCTTCGCTCTCCAGCTCGATGGCGTCGTCGAGAGCATTGATATCGCCGCTATGTTTGAACAACGCATAGCTGAGACCCGCCTCGGCCCTGTGGGAGTGATAAAGCGCAAGATAGGCCAATATCTTAAGATCCACGATCGTGGAATCGAACTCCATGTTTCTGTGCCCGCCGATCTGTTGCTCGGCCTGCTCGGCGAGGCTCAGAACATCCTTCGAGACGCGGGCAAACCATCGGCTCGACTCTTCAGGTGAAAACTGGGCTGAATCGATTCCCTCCAATCGATACTTTGCCGCGTCGTCGATGCTAAGAAACTGCTGTGTGTCACTCGGCAAAGCCTTGGCGTATTCGGGCAGGTCCTTCATTCGCTGCTTACCCGCCCATCCCCTGGTCGTGGGG
Source organism: Sedimentisphaerales bacterium (assembly GCA_049644065.1). GTDB lineage: Bacteria > Planctomycetota > Phycisphaerae > Sedimentisphaerales > Anaerobacaceae > JAFGPJ01. The sequence goes on from JBARRE010000549.1 coordinate 23,099, forward strand.
AACATGTTATAAGGATACGTATACGTCACGATGCGCGGCAGAATCTTGCTTGCACGGTGAATCGCCCGCTCGACATATACGCCAGCTTCTTTGCCGAAGCGCTTTTGAAATTCCCGCAGCCAGACCTCGGCGGGTGTGTCGGGATTATAACCCACCCGGCCGAAAACCTGGAAGAAATGCCAGTACCGCTCGAATTCCCAATCGTAATACTGATACTCAGGCTTGAGCAATTCGAAAGGCTCCATCTCATGAGGATGGTCCTGCATTTTTGTCGCCATCGGTTCGGTTACCTCAAAACCCTCGCCGTCATAGAGGTGCGTGCTCTCGGCGAATCGCCTAACGTATTCGGGGTCCCCCCAAAGTAATACCCGCGTGGTTCCCCCGGTCCACAGGCGCCAGTGCATCTTATATCTCTGAGGATAGCGCAGCAGGTCCGCATAGCCATGTCGCCTGTCGTGCTGGTTGTCCGGATGAATGTGCGTCGGATGAAACGGAAGCCCCACCTGCTCCATCCAGTACTTCGTGCATATCCTCATGTTAACATTCATCTCGACGGCTTTGTCGATCAGTGAATCTGGGAAGTTCTTCGCGCGTGCATCGAAGCGAACTTTAGGCGCATGCTCGTTCATTACGTTGTAGATGTTTTCCCAGAAGCCGCCCATCTCGTTTCGTTTGAGCCCGGACTCGCCGTGCATGCGAAACTGAATCGCATCCAGATCCGGCACGAGCTTGAGAAACTTTGTCAAAGCGAGCCTTGTGTAAGCGGTCAGATTATCCGCTGTCACCCCCCACACTATCCCCTCGGTCGGTTTTCCAGCACGATCCTTCGGGCCCTGCACGCCGCCACGATAAATGTGATCCCAGATTCCCAAAGTGAAATCCATGCCGCGCTCGTGTGTCATATCGATGATTCTGTTAAGTGCCTCAAGATTTTTGCGCTGCTTGTCTTCGGTGATCCCAATGACCTTGACGTTGGGAAACTCTTCGAGGTCGAAGAAATAAGGATAAGGCGGCGAGAAATATCCCCAGTTTTCGTAGCCGAAGAGCAATGCGAATGTGTTGAAGCGATTCTTCGCCAACATATCAAGGTATCTCGCCCAGTAGGTTTCATCGTAGAAATAGCTCTCGAAGTTTCCCTGATGCATCGTGTATATCGAAAGCGCCCGCTCGGCGACAGCGGGCTTTTCCTCTATGTTACGAACCTTGCTCAACGGATTCTTTGGATCCTCAGCCCAGCCGATTCGGTCGGCAACATCCAGCAGGGCATACATCAGACCACGGTCATCGGCCCCACTAACCAGAAGTACTTTCTTGTCGGACCACTTCACATGACGTATTAACAGTGACTCAGCTTCCACAGGCATGGGAATGTTAAGGCTGCTGTGTAACGTGGCGGTGGGTCCGGCTTCACGGGAAAGGCCCAAGACCAACAGTTGATCACTGCTCGCTGTTTCGAGCGATGTTGATTGTTCAATTTGTATCCCTTTTGCCCGAAGTGCCAATCCTACTTTACTCACCCCATGTCGCGCAGCAGGCCCCATCTGCATGTCCGTAACTAATGAAATGGATGGACTTTGTGCCGCCTGTAAATTGCAGGTCACTGCAAAAAGGAGATTTATAACTGATACAGTGAGGACAACAGGTGGATGGCTGAACCTTTGCTTGAATGTCATTCGCAGTCTCCAAATTTAGATGAATTGATCGTGCCTTTAATGAAACAATATATCAGATTAAAAAATAATGACAAGTTTTGTCTTTTATGAAGAACGTCAGGATGCTCTCATATACCAATAACCTTCATAGGGATCCCTTAAGTTAATCCCACCAAAGCTGATGAACATAAGCAACGTGCTGAATCCATGCTTCCTAAAGCAGCCCCATTTTCACAAGTTGTAAAACGCCAGAATTCTTCGAAAAGTCACCTTTTTCAAGAGCTGAAAAACACCACAATTTATACGGTGACATTCTGTCACCGTTTTGACACTATAGATACAGACTTTTTCAAATCGAGTCCTAAAAAATGTTGTTTATTTGGCCAAAGACACAATTTACAAATAAATTATCGGGCGTCAAAGTATTCAATGACCGGAGTCGAAAAAAAGAACTGGCAACTCTTTCAAGCTGACCGCTCTCGGCGCCGTCGCGACTCAGTTTTAAAGTGATCGAAGGAGAAATAATCGAATAAGGAATCGAGATGCGGGATTGTCAAGGTTGCAAGCCCAAAGCATCCCATACCATATTGCTTAGATTATTGCCCATTATAGGATTTGGCAGGGCGTTGGATAGCATCACGTATCCAACGCCCTTGTCAGGTATTAAGGCGATATAAGCGCTGAAGCCCAAAGCATTGCCACCATGCTCTGCCACAAGGTATCCGCGCTGCTTGGTTAGAAACCAACCGAGGCCGTAATCCGCGCCGGGCATAATGCCTCCAACATCCGCGCCCGCGATATGTTTCGTCCAGGTTTCCCGCAGTTCTTTCTCTTCAATCAGACGTTTTCCTTCATACACACCTTCACAGAGCAGAAGCCGCAGCCAGTTTGATACGTCCTTCAAACTTGAGTTGATCCCGCCTGCGGGAGCGACAACATTCATGTTGATAAAACTGGCCACTTTGAATTCTTCCCCCTTTTTCATATAGCCGACGGCTACATTTTGATTGTTCAGTATTTCGCTTATGAAAGAGCTCGAGTTCTTCATTCCGAGGGGCTTGAACATTTTTTCTTCAAGAAGCGAATCCCAGTCGGTTCCGTATGCTATTCCCGAGGCAACTCCTGCCGCAAGCATGCTGATATTGCTGTAAAGATGCTTCTCACGAAAGTGGGCCATGGGCTCGTATTTAACCGCGGCCTTAAGAAGTGATGCCCGGGTATAGGGTTGTGATTCATCTTCCGGCCCCCAGTTTGGATCTTGGCCCCAGTTCACAGCCTTCCCGGTGAGTTCCATATGGAAAAAGCCAGTACGATGAGACAGGAGATCCCGAATCGTCACCTGATCCTCATTGTTATCACTTTTGATTCTGAGTTTAAATTCGGGTAGGTATTTAATGATAGGATCATCCCATCGCATTTTTCCTTCAGTCACCAGCATGGAAATGAGCGTAGATGTAAAGGGTTTGGAGCTCGATCCGATAGGGAATATGGTATCTTCTGTGACGGGTATCATTTTCTTCTGGTCTGCAAATCCGAAAGCTCTACTGAGAACAACTTTGTTCCTTTTGACTACGGCAATTGCCAATCCGGGTATATTGTGCTCCTTGCATTTTTCTTCAATTTGGCTGCAGAGTTTTTTTAGCCCTTCTTGCAATTCTAATGACTTTGCTTTTTTTGTTTGTGCATACCCCTGGGCTATACAAGCTTCATTAAAAAGTAAATATTGAATGTTCAGAATGATCAATAATCCCAAGGCGAACATCATAGAGCCATACTTTTTGCTAATCATAATCCTAATTCCTTTCTATTGAGTTACAGTTAAGTAGCGTATTGTTAAAGGAAACACATTACATGCTATATTTTTTAGCGGTGAAACTTTTATCCGCAAGCGTTTTATTTTGGGCGTGGCAATCGTCCTTAGCGGTAAAGTCCGTAAAAACTTGATGAATGATTCAATTCCCATGTCGAACGGTTAAAAAAACATTTCGAAAGCCTTTCGTCAAAAAAGGCGAAAAAAAACAAAAAAAATTTAAACTCGGTTAGCAGACGGTGTATAATTGCGAAATGAGCGCTTTCGTAATAAAAAGAGTTTGGGACAATCCGGTGTTGCGCCACGCTTTTTTCTGGATCGTTGCGTTTGCGGCACTGTACTTAAGTATCTTTATACTGGGAGGTCACCGCATTGCCCTGACAATCTGCACGTCCGTTATTGTGCCGGGCCCAATTCCGGTTTATGCGCATTTCTTTGCGCAAAAAAGTTTTTTTGAAAAAAAGAAATACATTCACTATTTCGCCTCAATTGTTCTAATCGTAGCAGTCTCAGGGCTACTAATCGAATTCATATTTACAAAGATAGAACGGAATCCCGGTTCTCATATTAACGGATTTGCAGTTGCCTTTGTTTTAATTATCATCACCTCAGGCTTGAAGTATTATATTCAGGGATTAAGACAGCGGTATCTAATCCAGGAGGCTGAGTTCAAGCAGGTTAAAACGGAGCTGGCCTTGCTCAAATCACAGATTCAGCCCCATTTTTTCTTTAACACACTGAATAACCTCTATGCGCTGAGCCTGGATAAATCAGACCGGGTTCCTGAAGTGATTATTGCACTTTCAGAGTTGATGCGATACATTCTGGATTCGTCAAAGAAGAAAGAAGTTCCTCTGGCTGAGGAAGTTAAATTCGTTCAGAATTACCTGGGACTTGAAAAGCTACGGTTTACTGAGAGCGCTGACATTAAATTCAACGTCCTTGGGGATACGAGTGGAAAAAAGATTGCGCCCATGTTGTTTATACCCTTCGTGGAAAACAGTTTCAAACATGGCATGATGGAGCCACAAAGAAATGGATACGTTCATGTATCATTGACGATTCGTGAAAGTGAATTGGAATTCATCGTCGAGAACAGTAAGAGTGATTTCGTTCAGAGAAGAGAGAAGGGCAGCAATCAGTTGGGGCTCAAGAATGTTAAAAGGACACTGGAACTTCTCTATCCGAAGGCACATCGATTGACAATCCTGGACGAGGAGAAACGATATAGAGTTGAATTGAAGCTATGGTAAAGAAAATAAAATGTATCGTAGTGGATGATGAGCCGCTGGCGCGGAAGGTTTTGAAGAAGTATATCGATAAAGTTCCGTCATTGGAGCTTGTAAAACAATGCGGAAATGCAATGGAGGCCGCAGCATGCCTCCATGAATTCTCCGTTGATCTGATGTTTCTTGACATGAAGATGCCGGAAATGACGGGGATGGACTTTATAAAGACCCTCTCCGCCCCTCCAAAGGTTATCGTGACGACAGCTTATTCTGAGTACGCCTTGGAAGGCTATGAGCACGCTGTAATCGATTATTTGCTTAAGCCCATCTCATTCGAACGATTCCTTAAGGCTGTTAATAGAGTCCAAGAGACGGTTCAAAGCCAAGGGGGAGTGCAAGGTACACCACGCGGTGATACATATCGGAAAGACGATTTTATTTTTCTTTGGTCCAACAAGATCGAACACAAAGTAAAGTACGATGCGATCAGGTATGTCGAAGGCTGCGGAAATTCCGTAGAGGTATATACGGATGATGAGATGATAACGGTGTGGGAGACAATGACAACCGTTGAAGAAAGTCTCCCCAAGAGCGCCTTTCTTCGAGTTCATAAATCTTTTATCGTTGCTATAGATAAAATTGATAAGATCGAGGGAAACAAAATACGGATGGGCGAGACAGAAATCCCCATCGGCAAGCATTACAAAAAGGATGTAACAGAAATGGTTGCCGCTCACCGTTTTAATGCTGAGCAATAATTAGTGAAATGGTAATGAAAGCAGGTGATGGGATGAAGAAAACTGTAAGAATCTGGCATGCCATGAAGATGCGGCAAGCAGCATTGACGGCCCTCACGCTTATTGTGGCTGTATCGGCCAATTTTTGAAGATTCCGGCATGATATGCTTGAGTTTTTCGAGACAGATTTGATATTCTATTAGAAAAGAAACCTAACGGCATAGCTGAGCTAGGATATGCAATGTTATATGGGAAATCCCAGATTATGTATAAGAAGCTTATTTTGCTTATAATCTTTCTCGTTTTGCTTTTAGGTTGTAGTGACAAACAAGAATCACAAGACAAATTAACTCCTAGCAGTGAGAATAATTTTCCCTTCGCTAAATCTCTTCAGAATGCATTAAATATTGCAACCAAAATAGGTAATGGCAAAGGAATTTCAGCTTCTATTATTATCCCAAATAAAGGATCTTGGACTGGGGTAAGTGGAATCTCACATGAGAACACTCCTGTTTCTCCTGATATGCTTTTTAATATTGCAAGTGTTGGGAAAAATTTCCTGGCGACACTTGTCCTGAAACTTTGTGAAGAAGGAGTGCTGAGATTGGATGATCCACTTCATAAGTGGTTACCTGATTATCCAAACATTGACAATAGAATAACTGTTCGCCAACTTCTCAACCATACAAGTGGTATATTTGATTTTGTTGAACACCCAAAATCGCCATATAGAATTCCTTTCAACTCCATTGAGTTTGAAAAACCTTTATCTCATTCAATAATCTTAAAAGAAATGATAAGCGAACCTTATTTTCAACCTGGAAAAGGTTGGCGTTATTCAACAACAAATTCTATTTTACTCCATATAATTGTAGAAAAGGCAACGCAATCAAGTGTCACTCAACTGGTTCAAGAACGTTTTATTGAACCTTTGGGACTCTCACATACTGTCATATTAGATGAGAAAACAACCTCTATTCCTTTAAATTTCAAATTAGCACATCCATGGTATGATGTGGATCGAAACGGTACACTTGACGATATAACATCAAAACCAAAGACCTGGTCGGCTACTCTCTCACCTTTGATGATTTTCTCCTCTGCCGAAGATTTGTCAAAGTGGTCACAAGCACTTTACAGCGGCAAAGTGATCAGTGAAGGTTCACTCGTCCAGATGCTTACTTTTCACCACCCAACTCCAGGTGAGCCATGTACAGGGCATGGATTAGGCACACAAGAAATGAAATATGGTGGAATTGAGACATGGGGGCATCTCGGATCGCACTATGGTTATTTGACAGCCATGCTTTATGTCCCGGAACATTCTGCCAGTATTTCATTATTAATCAACGAAAGTAATTTTATGTTTATTAACATTGCATTTTTCACAATCTGGTTGGTTCTTCAATTTTATTTATCAACTTTTCTTTTCATCATGGTGATAATAAGTATTATAAGTTTTATTATAATGTTTTTTCTTTGGCCACTTCAATTGACCATTTCTCTTTTCCGCTTTCGAAAAAGTATCAAGTCAATACTGAAAAATAAAGACAGAAAAAAAGGAGACTGTAGCATAAATACCGGGATATTTTAATGATATGAAGTTATTTTAGTCGATATATCTTCCAGAAAAACTAAGACCAAAAACCTTTTTCTGGGAGAAACGATTATGGCTGGGCCGGGCGAATA